>JAUQWR010000738.1 GCA_030835065.1 Candidatus Kapaibacterium sp. | reverse complement strand
AGAGGTGGTGGCAAGAGCGGACAAACAGGAGCAATCCAATTAGGAATAGCTCGCGCTTTAGTTGAATATGATGAGAATTTACGTACAAAGTTGCGCGGCGCAGATATGATGACTCGCGATCCGCGTATGGTCGAACGCAAGAAGTACGGCCGCAAAAAAGCACGCAAACGTTTCCAATTCTCGAAACGTTAATCGAGGCTTTTGGGATTATTTATCAAAATTAAACATGCTTTGGGATTGCTCTTTGTGGCGCATGCGTTGGCAGAGCAAGATGAAAGAAGCAGAAGAATAACAAATCTAAACTCGGAGAAATAATGGCAGAACATTATGTTTCAATAGAATCCCTCCTCGAAGCAGGTGCGCACTTTGGCCACTTGACTCGTAGATGGAACCCTAAAATGCAGCAGTTCATATTTACTGAACGCAATGGCATTCACATAATCGACCTTAGAAAAACCCAAATTTTGATTGATTACGCTCGCAATATTATCAATGATATTGCATCTAAAGGTCGTGTGGTTTTGTTTGTTGGTACAAAAACTCAGGCAAAACCAATTGTTGAAGAACAAGCTCGCCGTGCTGAAATGAATTATGTTTCAGAACGTTGGTTAGGCGGTATGCTTACAAACTTCTCAACAATTCGTAAATCAATCAAAAGACTTAATGCGCTCGATAAAATGGAAGTCGATGGCACTTTCGAAAAAATTACTAAAAAAGAACGCCTTTTGATTACTCGCGAAAGAGACAGACTTCGCAAAGTATTTGGCGGTATCGAAGTGATGAACAGACTACCTGGCGCTTTGTTCGTTGTTGATATTAAAAAAGAACACCTTGCTATAAAAGAAGCAAAAATTCTCGGTATTCCTGTGATTGGTATCGTCGATACTAATACAGATCCTGAATCAGTTGACTATCCGATTCCAGCTAATGATGATTCTATTCGCGCTATCGAAATTATTACTAAAGTTATGGCTGATGCTGTAATTGATGGTAGTAAAATCGCTAAAGTTCGCGCTGCTGAATTAGGCGCAGACGCTGATAGATTCAATAAAGAAAATGAAGTCGGCGAAGAAGATCCTTCTAAAGTTAAACGTAAACTTCGCGAACGCCGCGGCGGTCCACGCCACGACGACCGTAGAGGTTCTCGTTCAGCTAGAGAAGAAGTTGTTACTGAAAAAGAAGCAGATTCTAATACCGAAAATGCTTAATTTGCCTTTAATAAAAATGGGGGTTAAGCACCCCCTTTTTTTTCTTTTTATTTGATTTTGAAATTAATATTATTGATTATAAATTTTGAGAAAGTATCATGGCTGAAATCACTCCTTTGATGGTGAAAAACCTCCGCGATAAAACAGGCGCAGGTATGGCTGATTGTAAAAAAGCTTTGACTGAAGCTGAAGGCAACATGGATAATGCTATCGAAATTCTTCGTAAAAAAGGTGCTGCTTCTGCTGCTAAACGCGCAGACAGAGTTGCTAACGAAGGTACTGTTGTAGCTCGTACTTCTAATGACGGCAAATTGGCTGCTATAGTCGAAGTAAATTGTGAAACTGACTTCGTTGCTCTTAATGCAGACTTCGTTGCTTATGCTAATAACGTTGTTGATGCTTTGATGGCTAATAATGTTTCAACTTTAGAAGATTTGATGAAACTTAGCGTCGGTAACGACACTGTAGAAGGTCTTCACAACGAAATTCTTGCAAAATTTAGCGAAAAAATCGAAATCCGCCGCTTCGAAAGACTTTCAACAGAAGGCTTTGTTGCCAGCTATATCCACGCAGGCAGCAAATTAGGCGTATTGATCGAAGTATCAGCTACTAGCCTTACAGATAATTCCTTCGCTATGGTTCGCGATATTGCTATGCAAATTGCTGCTATGAATCCTCAATTTGTTGATAAATCTGATGTAGATCAAACTACTCTTGCAAAAGAAAAAGAAATCTATGTGCAACAAGCTATTGATTCAGGCAAAAAACCAGAAATCGCTGAAAGAATTGCTGAAGGCAGATTGGATAAATTCTTCCAAGAACAATGCTTGGTGGAACAAACTTTTGTTAAAGATGGCAACAAAACAATTAAAGACGTTTTGGCTGAAATTTCTGCAGATTGCGGAACAGAAGTTAAAATTAAGAGTTTCCGCCGTTATTTCCTTGGCGAATCCAACTAAAATATTTTTTTTAAATCCCCTCGTTTTGAGGGGATTTTTTTATATTTTTGCATTTAAATTATCATACTGATATAAACTTTTATTGTAAATAAATAAAGTTCGGAAATGGCTCCAATTTATAAGAGAATATTATTAAAACTTAGTGGCGAAGCTTTGATGGGCGACAAACAATTTGGTATCGACCCCATCATATTAAAGACATTTGCTGCTGAGATAGCCGACGTTCGCGCATTAGGCGTAGAAGTTGGTGTGGTTATCGGTGGTGGAAATATTTTTAGAGGTATTCAAGCTGCCGCTCATGGTTTTGATAGAGTTTCGGGCGATCAAATGGGTATGCTCGCTACTGTTATCAATAGTATTGCTTTCCAAAATGCTCTCGAAGGGCTTGGAATAGAAACAAGACTTCAAACTGCTATCAAAATGGAACAAATAGCCGAGCCGACTATTCGCCGCCGTGCTATGCGCCACCTCGAAAAAGGCAGAGTTGTGATTTTTGGTGCCGGTACCGGCAATCCTTATTTCACTACTGATACTGCTGCTGTGCTTCGTGCTATCGAAATTAATGCTGATGTGATTATCAAAGGTACTCGTGTAGATGGCGTTTATGATTCCGATCCTGAAAAAAATCCCGACGCTGTAAAGTTCGAAACTCTTACTTATAGGGATGTTCTTCAAAAAGATTTAAAAGTTATGGATCATACTGCAATTACTTTGTGCCATGAGAATGATCTTCCAATAAAAGTTTTCAATATAAATACTAAAGGCAATCTTAAACGTCTTGTAGTCGGCGATAATATTGGGACTATTGTTCAAAATTTAGATAAATAGAGGATTAATAAAATGTCTGTTAAAGATGTACTTGACAAAACTAAAGACTTAATGGCAAAATCTGTTGAACATTGCCAATCACAAATTGCTAAAGTACGTACTGGTAGAGCTACTGCTTCTTTGATCGATGGTGTTACTTTTGAGTACTATGGTGCTCAGACTCCTGTCGCTCAAGCTGCTTCTATCTCAGTTCCTGATGCCCGTACTATCATCGTTCAGCCATTCGATAGAACCACTCTTACTGATATCGAAAAATCTATTCGTCAAGCTGATTTAGGATTTAATCCACAAAATGACGGTACAATTATTCGTATTCCAGTTCCGCCACTTACTGAAGAAAGACGTAAAGAATACGTTAAGCTTTGCAAAAAATTTGCTGAAGATGGAAAAGTTGCTGTTCGCAATGTTCGCCGCGATCAAATCGATACTCTGAAAAAACTTGAAAAAAGTAAAGAATGTAGCGAAGATGATCGTAAACGTGGTGAAGATGAAATTCAAAAATTAACTGATAATTATATCAAAGATATTGATACTTTCTTGGTTAAAAAAGAAAAAGAATTGATGGATAACTAATCGTTTTCTGCTAATTATATTAAAAAATCAGGGCAAATTGACTTTGCCCTGATTTTTTTTATTTATTTCTTTTTGACTACGCTTAATACCACAATTGCTGCTGCACTCAATACCAGAGTAATCAAACTAATTAGTTTTCCAGAATTATATGAATCAGAATCGTAATACATTTCTATTGTGTGTTTTCCGGCTGGCACTTGAACAGCTCTAAAACAATAGTTTGCTGCCAATACTTTTGCCGGATTGTTATCGATTTTTGCTTTCCATGCAGGATAAAATATTTCTGAGAATACTACAAATCCGGCTTTAGGAGCATTAATTTCGTATTTCATAGAATTGTTGGTATATTCCAAACATTTTACATCTGATTGCAGACTAGAGTCTATTCCATTCGATTTGAAATCGACATTTTCTTCTAAAATAACTGAATGTCTATATTCGAATTTATTTGATTTCATGTAAGATTGTACAGATTCAGGGCTCAATACTTTAGCATCGAAAACCATCCATGCACGAGGAAGTCTCTCTTTGCGATCAGCAAAATAGGGAGCTCCTCTAAGTGTATCTAATGCTATTTCGTATTTGACATTAAATAAATTATGAATGTCGTCTTTTTCTTTTAAAGGAGGTACAGCACGTTTCAAAAGTAATGGGTTATAGCCTTCCAAAAGCATTATTTTGCTTACCATGCCTTGATTTCGTTTCATTGCCATAAAGCTAGGACTATACATTCTCATATTTACTCTGAATATATCATCAGGGTATTTAGGTCTGAACACATCTAAGTTTTCGGATGGAAGATTATATTCTTGCGAATAATCAATTTTACTTACGTTGAAATCAGCTCCTGCTGAAAACAGATCAATAAAAGCAATTATTGCTAAAATTGAACCTGCTATAATGTTGTTTATCAATCCTCTGTAATATAGGAAAATTACTATACCTGCAAGTAAACATATAACAAAAGCACTTGTAGCAAAAGGAGCCACTTTGTCTGCATATTCAGATGGAACCCCAGCCATAATCTGCAATATACCAATTGCACCAAGTAAGCTTAATACAAGTGGTATTGCGATTGGTAATAACACTTTTAATAAATATTTTTTATCTTTTGAGTTCTCTTTGATTAGGTCGAAACCATAAGCAGCAGCAAAACTGAATCCAAATACCGCAAAGAACATAATTCGAGCTGGAATTCTGAGTACGTTAAAGAATGGCAAATTATGAAAAATGCCTAGTAAGAATGAATTATCACCTAATGCAAATAATAAACCAAATACAGATATAAATAAATAGAAAGACAGTTGTCTATTTTTCCTAATAGAAGTGAAGCCAATCAAACCCAAAATTAATGCTATCAAACCAAAGTAATAAGCAGTATCCCAATAATAGAAATATGGAGCAGTAGTTTCTTTGCCGTCGGGACCATTCATTTTAAGGAAAAAAGTGACATCCGATTTGCCATCAGGCAATACGTTTCCATAGAAATTTGGAATAATTGAATTTAGCACTTGTGAATATTGCAGAGAGCCTTCGGCAGATTTTTCAAAGCTCATATCACTGCGTGCAGATAAGTCAGCTAATTCTTGCGCGGGTTTAAATTGAATTTGAAATAATCCATAAGCAATTACAACAGGAATAATGCCAGCTACAAGTGAATTAACAATCTTCTTCGTGTTTCTATCGGATTTGATTAGGTCAGAAATAAATTCCCACGCAAATAGCAATCCTAAAAATAATACTTCATAGAGAGTAGTTTGTGGGTGCCCTGAAAGCATGCTCATACCTAATATCAAGCCGGCATAAATTGAGCTTTTAATACTTGATTGATGCATTCCTTTGTAGAAAAACATAACAACTAATGGGAACCACGACAAATGATATACTATCATTGGATGAAATACATGGCAAACAAACATAAACGAGAAGGAATAGGATATTGCAGCAATAATAGAAGCAAAAATTGACTTTTTGAAATATCTCAATAATAGATACATAGAAGTCTGAGCAATCATAAAATGCAATATTGTAATAAATTGTAATGCTCCGACAGGTAGATTGCCGTTTGGACCAACAAATAAAGTCAATAATCTATTCAATGGATAGAAAAATCCGGTTTGCAAGTCAGCTAAAAAAGGCATACCCACAAATGAATAAGGATTCCAAAAAGGAGTAGCACCGCTAGCAGATTCGCGTGCAGCAAAAGTTTGAAGTGGATAGACAAATTCTGCAAAATCTTCCCAGAAAAAGCCTTTACCAAATATTTGTTCATTGAAAAAAATTAGTGTGGTTATAATAAAAACTGCAAATGGCAAAAGGCTTAAAAAATCGAATTTCGATTTTTGTATAATTGTTTCCTTTGCTGTTTTTACATTCTTTTGTACATCACTTTTCATAAATATGCTCTTGAAAACATTATTTTTAACAAACATTTACAAAATTACTTAATATTAGCTAAAAAAT
Organism: Candidatus Kapaibacterium sp.; assembly: GCA_030835065.1. GTDB lineage: Bacteria > Bacteroidota > Ignavibacteria > Kapaibacteriales > UBA2268 > JAUQWR01. Next base: position 814 of record JAUQWR010000738.1, on the reverse strand, counting down.
TGATTAAAAAAATGAATTTAAGTGATTATTAACTCAAAATGAATGAGGGTAGGAAGTTATGAAAAAAAAAGATAACAAAATAGTATTTTCATTGTTTAAGTTCAATTAAGTTTGTATCTGAAATTAATTGTTTTTTCTGGAGTTCGCTTGAAAAAGAACTTATTTAAAAGAGTAATAATCGGACAGAGCCGCGACCCACACGACCCTAATATTTTTCATAAAGTATCATTAATGGCATTTTTTGCATGGGTAGGTTTGGGATCTGATGGATTATCATCTTCTTGTTATGGACCTGCTGAAGTAATGATTGCCTTGCATGGGCATCCATATTTAGGAATATTTGTGGCAATTGCTGCAGTTATTACAATTTTTGTAATTAGCTCTAGCTATTCACAAATAATTGAGTTATTTCCAGGTGGAGGTGGCGGGTATATAGTTTCATCGAAATTATTGTCACCAACGATTGGTATGATTTCCGGTTCAGCCTTAATTATTGATTATGTACTTACTATTACAGTGTCATTGGCGAGTGGTGCAGATGCATTGTTTAGTTTTCTACCACAAGGCTTGCAGTTTTATAAGCTTGAGTTTGCATTACTGCTGGTTATTGGGCTAACGATATTAAATCTGCGTGGAGTAAAGGAGTCGCTTGCTCCATTGGTACCAGTATTTTTGACTTTTGTATTTACTCATGCTTTTATTATTGTTTATGGGCTTATTAGCCATCTTTTCTTTGTCGAAGAAGTAGTAACCCGAACAACTAATGAACTGAACCTTACTTTTACTCAGCTTGGAATGTGGGGCACATTTATGT
>JAUQWR010000737.1 GCA_030835065.1 Candidatus Kapaibacterium sp. | reverse complement strand
ACAGGTAAGCGGACTTTAAGAGCATAATCCAGTAAAGCTTTTTTCACTTGGCAGTCCCTTGATTATTAATACATATTTATTTAAAATTTCTTAAAATTCTTTATCTTTTCTTCGGAAACTAAACGTCTTTTTGCCCTGGCTTTAAGTTCTCTTCTTCAAACTTAATATATCACTTTTTTAATAAATAATCTAACACTTAAACATCAAATTAATTGTTTAGTTTTTTCACTTTTTTAAAAAAATTCAAAGGTAGTAACGGCTAATTCATTTTTTTATTTCGCCAAAACATTGTTTTTAGCATGAATAAATCATTAATAGATTGTAATTTGCACACACTGAACAAATGTTTGATTTTCAAACTTTTACTCAATTTACTAATTCATTAATATTCATATATTTAATCAATTGTGTGTCAATCTTCATTTTAATAAATTAAAAATGATTTTAATATTAGAATTTTATCATTTAAAATTTCTCAATATTTTGCGTTTAATAATAAATATTCTTTTTTTTACTGCCTAAGTATTATTTTTGTATTGAAATTTCAAATTAGAGGAAGAAATATGTTTTCTACAGTCAAAAAAGTTCATTTCGTCGGTATCGGTGGAATTGGAATGAGCGGCATTGCCGAAATTCTTATTAATCAAGGCTTTGAGGTTAGTGGTAGCGATCTTGTAATGTCCGAAAACACTAATCATCTCCAAAAGCTCGGGGCAAAAATTCTAATCGGTCATAAAGCAGAAAATATTGTTGATGCTGAAGTTGTTGTTTATTCTAGCGCTGTCCATCCTAACGACAATCCGGAGACAAAAGCAGCTCTCGACAAAAACATTCCATTAATACGTAGAGCTGAAATGCTTGCTGAGGTTTCGAGGCTTAATTATTGTTTAGCAATTTCTGGTACTCACGGCAAAACAACTACTACTTCTATGATTGGATTGATACTAATCAAAGCTGGAATCGACCCGACAGTTATTGTTGGTGGCAGGCTTAGAGATTTCGGCGGTACTAATGCAAGACTTGGCAAAGGCGACTGGACTGTGGTCGAAGCTGATGAGTTCGATAGATCTTTCTTGCAGCTTATGCCTTCGATTGCAATTGTAAACAATATCGAACCCGAACATCTTGATATATATAGAGATTTCGATGATTTAAAAGAAACTTTCACTGAATTTGCCAATAAAGTACCTTTCTATGGTTTTGTGGCTCTTTGTTTGGACGATCCAGGAGTAAAAGCTATTTATTCTGACATTAATAAAAAAGTTGTTACTTATGGTATGTCAAGACTTTGCGATATCAGAGCCGAAAAAATTGAGCACGACGAAAAGTCTATCAAATGCAATGTTGTAGAGCATGGCGAGCTACTTGGCGAATTGAGGATTAATATTCCGGGCTTACATAATCTGAAAAATGCTTTAGCAGCAGTTACAGTTGCTCGCAAAATGGGAATTGACTTTGATGTGATCTGCCAAGCTTTAGCTGAATTTAACGGAGTGTATAGACGTTTCGATATCAAGGGAACAAAAAATGGAGTGATGGTAGTCGATGATTATGCTCATCATCCATCTGAAGTAAAAGCTACTTTATCGGCAGCACGTGCTGGATGGGACAAACGTATTGTCTGTGCTTTCCAACCTCATACTTTCACTCGAACTAAACATCTTTATCAAGATTTTGGTGCTTCTTTTGATGATGCTGATATATTAATTATTTCTGATATATATCCTGCTAGAGAAACGCCTATCGAAGGTGTAAATGGTAAATTAATTGCAGATGCTGCCGTAAAATACGGACACAAAAATGTGCATTATATTCCGGATATCAATGATATTTACACAGCTTTGGGCGATATTTTGAAAGAAGGAGATATTTTCTTGACTTTGGGTGCGGGCAATATTTGTAATATTGCAGATAAATTCATGCAGGAAAATTAAATTAATGCTACAATTAAAGCTATTAATCCGAGCACTATGCCCATAATTCCCAGCATAGTGCCGGATGATACTTTCTTATAAGCTTTTGCAGACATTTCTTTACTTTCGCTGGCTGCCCGGCTTGTCGAAAATAGTTTTTTCTCTAAATTATCAATTACTTCAATAATATCAATACTACTAAGTTTATCAAGCAGTTTCGAAAATTTTTCGATTTTTCCGGTCAACTCACCGATTCGGCTCTCGTATTCATAAATTTTTGCTTCGATATCATCGATAGTAATGCTAGACTGGGGCAATGGATTAAAACCAGATCCTGGACCTGAGCCGGGAGTGAATGAAAAATATCCATATTTGATCGAATCCATCTCAGACATCAGCTTTTTCAATTGATTGCTGTGCCTATCTTCTAAGGATTTTGCATTTTCATCGATATTAACAATCACATTCTCAATTTGCTTTAGCCTCATACCGACTTTAGCTTCAATTTTTTGGCTTTCGTTTTGGATTTCTCTCTCCAACTTCGATTTTACTGTTATCAAAGTGGACTCAAGTTCCATTTCAGATTTTTTTCTAAAAAACTTAATTGCAGAATCTAATTCTTCAGATTGTTTATTCAATTTGTCTTGCAAAGCTTCAATAATATTGAGTTTGGACTCTATATCATCTCTAAATTGTTTAATATTTTTAAGTTCTATACCATTACTAATAGTTTCTTCAGTTCTATTCTTTAGAATAATAAGAGAGTCCATCACAGAAGTATTCAACTCTTTGATGGTAGCATCAGATTCTTCTCTAATTGATTTAGACAAAGCTCGCATTTGATCGACCATAAAATCGAAATCACGGCGATTTTTTTC
>JAUQWR010000736.1 GCA_030835065.1 Candidatus Kapaibacterium sp. | reverse complement strand
ATTCAATGTATATGATTCGAATTCTTCTAATGGATTATCTTGTGCATCAGTTATTATTATTGGAAAAGATAAAGTAGTTGGTATTTCATCTAAGAAAAACAAAAAATCTTCAATTTTTGTATTTGGATCGAAATATTGTTTATATATGTTGGCATAAAACCGTATCATTTTTTGTTCTCTTTGAATTAGCTCGTCCACTAATACCTGAGTAAACATAATAACAGCAATTACAATTGTAAATGCAAACATACTAAGAAATATCTTTATCTGCCATTTGGATGCAGAAATAGAAATATTACCTACCAATTTTTCGATTTTTATACTCATATTATTTTATGTTTATTTTATCAATATTAAAAGGTACAATGACACCTGAAGAACTAATCATAATATCTTTCAGCTTCAACGTATAATCAATATTCTTATCGGGCGATTGTATCAATAAATTTACTTTGTCTTTAATATTAATATTTACACCTGCCAATTTCATTGAATTATTAAAATCTACTGGCATCTTTATAGGTGGAAATTTGTCGCGCAAACTTCCAAGATTTACTTTGATGATATCGGAAATCACTTCATCAAATGTAGATAATGCCCAACCTGAACTCACTACCGGTGAAATATTAAAGGGTTCGATGCCTACATATAACTCATTATCTTTTATTTCAAATTCCAGCAAGCAATCTGTTTTTAATACTACATCTACTCCCCAGCCCTTATTCTTTGCCAACAAATCTAATGTAGCAAATGCTACTGCATTTTCTAGTTTAATATCAATTTTAGTTACAGTAAATTGTGTTTCGGCATCTAACCAGCCTGAAATACCTTCATATTGCTTTACAAATTTGGCAACAAAATCTTTTGATAAACTTATTATCATATCAGAATTTTCAAATACTTTGGAATCAATCGATTTTGACATTCGCTCCATAGCTTTTGCTTTTACTTGAAGCATCTTAGCTTCTCTAGCTTTATCAAATTGTTCCTGATTGATATTTGAACCAGTAAACTGACGAATCATAAAGCATGAGTTAAGACTCACACTGCTAATAATAATTAATACTAATAAAAATAACTTTTTCATTTTACTTCAATGGACTTTCAATTTCAATTAAAACTGTTCTACTATAAAATCTGCCTTCCGGCAAATTATTATCATACTTAATTGATTCCGCTCCAGTACCCTTAATATCTTTAATATTAAGATTAGTTACTATTTTTTTCAATTAGTCTGCTACAGTATTCGCCCTATCTTCAGATAGTTTTTTGTTGTATTGCCGCTCTCCCAATATATCTGTAGAGCCAGTAATCCTAACCAAAGACTTATCAAAAATGGAACTTTTTACAAAATTACGAATTATTTCTTTGTTAAAGTCTGAAATATCTGACTTATCGAAATCAAAAACAATAAGGTTTAATCGACCAAGTTCAAAATTTTCATCCATGATACTAATAGGCACATCAAAGTTGCCAGTCAAAGATTTGCTATCGTTCGAAAATTGATACTTACCGTTGATTTTATTATTATCGCTTAAACTAGTTAAATACTTTTTATTAAATACGGTTCTAAGCTTAATTGGTGCAGCTTCCAGAGCTGTTTTTTCATAAATTATTGAATCATTATCTAAAAGTTGCAATTTCCATGCATTAGTTTCAAAGTTTGTATTAATATCAATTTCCGGATACTCTTTAATTTGGTATTCAAAGAATTTTTCGTGAACCACAGGAGCTAAAATTTTTGGATTATCAGAATAAAGCTCTGCACGTCTATTTTCTTCATAACCAGCTCTATATTCACGGCTAGTTGGCAATCCGGGCATATTTTGTGATTTAGTATTTAATCTTTGTTTATCAATTTTCCATTTTTCAACCAAATACTTTTTAATAATTTCAGCTCTTTGTTCTGCCAATCGAAGCCTATCCTCTGTTTTTTCTAATTCTTCGCCATCGCTCGTACCTATAATTGTTAATTTTGCACTCGGATTAGCTTTCAATCTATAACCAATAATATCTAATATATTGTAATAGATTGGGAGAGTTTCTTTTGGCAAATTTATTTCATTAAATTTTTCTAAGTCATTGTTTTTATTATATATATTTCGAATATTAGCACTCGTGCTGTCAAAGAATATATAAGGCAGAATCGGGTAGGTTTGAGTTACTATCGTTCTGTTTAATTTCAAATCGTGGGCAGTGATTTTTGTATCATAATTTGTATCTAATTTAACTAACTGCTCCTCTTGTCTGATGGGAGTTATTGTATCTAATTCGGGCAGTTTCTCTACCACAGGCTCTGAAAAATTCCATCTAAAAGCTAAACCAGCCTTAATATGATTATTGGACCACTTAAACTCTTCAGAAATTTTATTTAATCCATAATAGTAGCCTAAATCAAAAACAATTGAGTTTTCAGGATTCAGCTTGTATTCATAATTTAATCCTGCTCCGAGCATAAAATGGTTTTTCAAGTTTTCAATCACATTATTGCTAATTGTCCTCTGTATTTTTCCATCTGGAAAAACAAATCCTTTGGGCTCAATAATCTTTTCAGTAATTTTAAATTTAGTGTCTATTACCGGATAGTTTGATAATATTTCCGAATAAATTGTAATAGGAATATTATCTAATAATTTATAATCAATACCTATTCCTAATTTCAAGAATCCGATGCTACTATTAAAATTAATTTCTCTTAAAAATTTCTCATAATTATTCGTTCCAGGATTGAAAACGAGATAATCACTACTAAGTTCAGATTGAGATATATATTTATTAATAAAACCTAATGATCCAATAATTCTAATATTATCATACAAAGCATAAAAAACTTTTAAATCAGCATCCCAGGAAAATTTATTATTAGAATCAAACAATCCGCAATCATCTGCTCCATAAATATATGGCACTTCAAATTTATCTTGACTATATAACAATCCTAAACCAATTTGGGCTGAATATCTGTTAGTTTCTGAACTATATATTATTCCAAAACTAAATATAAATATAAGTATTTTTAATTTCATATATCTCCTTTTAAGCTTATTTAACGATATGAATCAAATGTTATTACAACTGTTTAAGAACTGACTGAATTCATTAATACAACCACATTAATATTTATTAATATTAAAATTTTTTTAAGACAATTTAGTTATATAATAATGTAATAGGGTTAGGGATTTTAAGGACGAAAATATGACAAACAACATACAGGTCAATAACGATATTAATTATATTCAATATATTGATTTAGATGAATTACAAAATATTTTTAAAACAATAAATAAACTTTTTAATTTGCATATTGGACTTCTTAATTCCAATCTTGAATGGATTTATAGAACAGGTGTTATTGTATTTTGTCATGAACTTCAAAAAAACCATCCGAAAGAAATATTCTGTAAAGATGAAATAGATTTACTCGAGCAGGGGCTTATCTCCAAGACTACATTCGAATTCGAATGCCGCAAAGGTTTAGTCAATATAGTGATTCCAATAGTAATCGACGATCAAATTATCGCCTCAATTATTCTTTCACAATTCAAGTACGAAGAATCAAGATTTGATAATGAAAAAGTAATTGAATTTGCTTCGAGAAATAATCTTGATGCAAAAAAATTAATTGAATTATATAGACAAGTTCCTAAAATTAAACAATCTGAAATTGAATTTATAAAAACATTACTCTTAGAATATAAAAACCTAGTTCAAAAAAGTGTTGTTGATAAAATAAAATATCAAACGCAACTAATTGAAACCAATGAATTATTAAATTCAGTGCAAATTAGTGAAGAAAAATTTCGATTAATAGCCGAGCATGCTTCCGATGTGTTGTGGACTATGGATTTAGATCTAAAATTCACTTATATCAGCCCTGCCACAGAAAAAGTATTTGGTTACCCACTTGAAGAGAGACTCAATTTAACTATTGAAAATATTTTTACATCAGAATCACTTGAGATTATTAATAAAGTATTTAAAGCGAAATTGCCTCTATTGAAAAAGGGACAAAGCCACGACCCGGTTATTCAAGAATTGGATGGAATCCATAAATCAGGTAGAATTATTAAGGTCGAGGTATCTGCTAGTCCATATTATGACAAAAATGGAACAATAATTGGAGTAATAGGCATTACTCGCGATGTAACCGAAAGAATTGAAAACATTAATAAAATCAGTAATTTTGAGAGAAATACCAATAATATCTATCAGATAGCCATTGACTTAAGTGAATATGGCGAAGAGAATATTTATGATTTTATTT
>JAUQWR010000735.1 GCA_030835065.1 Candidatus Kapaibacterium sp. | reverse complement strand
ACCTTCGGAAATAGCTTTTCTTTGAGTAACTAAATTTGGAGCAAAAGATTGTACAAAAAATTCTGCAGCAGCATCATTAGTAAATAAAACCGGACCAGAATAAGTTTCTTCAAGAGGTTTCGCTGATATGCCCATTTTTATCGTCTCAGCCATTTTGACTACTTCTTTTATCAAAGAATCTTTGCTCGGAAGATTATCTGGTATTAAAGCATATTTAGATGTATAATTAACAATTGGCATACCATCTTCGACTTGTGTAGCAGCAATAACTTCTACACCCGAGAAAGAACTTGTTTTGATGTATTCCATACCTTCGCTATTGACGTAATAAATTATATCAGGTTGGTATTCGAAATTGACAGATGAAACATGTATCTCAGGATATTTCTTAAATATACCCGAAAGTTCTTTGCATAACTCTTTATACTTTGAATAATCAAAATCTGGAAATTTTGCAGTATCAACCCTTTTTTCGGCTGCTAAAGCCATAAAATCCCAAGTGGTATCTTTTCTAATTCTATTCTTTAATGCAGCTTCCTTTTTTGAAAATAGTTCAGCAGATTGTTTATATGCAGCATCGGTAGCAAGCCACAATTCCCTTCTTAGAGTTGGAATATCTAATTCGAAAGGAATTGTACGGTTTTTGTATTGTTCTTCGTCGTCACCGCTACCGAAGAAACTGAGCCCAACATCAAAAAAATTAGTATTGTCGAATTTGTAGTCACCAACTCTTACGCCAACAGTAAGCTTAGCATTACGAATATTTCTAGAATCAATCAAATTGCCAAGTTTTGCTGATGCATCATAGACACTTGATACAATAATTTTATATTCAATAAAGTAAGGTTTTTGCAAATTGTCTAATTTTAATTCGTTCATTGATCTTTTGATTTCTTGCTTCATTGCTTCAATAATCTTGTCGTCGGCATTCAATTTGCTGACAAAAAGAAACAAAGTAAACATCAAGATATATTTAATATTAGTTTTCATGGTTTTCCTGTTGAATTTGGATAAAAACTTTAGATAATGCAGTATAAAATTCTTGAGGTTTTTGAGTACCAATAAGAATTTTTTTTCCATTTGATAATACAAATTGAATTCCCATATTTCCTGAAACGTTATAAGCCATACCGTTACTACTATATCTTATCCCCCATCCGCCATATTCACGCATTGGCATATATTTTCTTATATATGCATTATCAACTTGATAAGTTGAAAT
>JAUQWR010000734.1 GCA_030835065.1 Candidatus Kapaibacterium sp. | reverse complement strand
TGCTTTATAACCTTTAATAGCATAATGATTCATTTTCTTAAGGAAATCACTTTGCATAATATTATCAGCATCTACAATCAAAACATAATCGAAACTATCATCCGAAATTTGATTCATAGCAGCATTAAGAGCTTTGGCTTTGGTGCTGGATTCGAATACAACTTCGATTACATTTGCACCCGAATCTTTGATTTGTTCGATAGTTTCGGGCTTTAAAGTATCAGCAATAACAAAGACCTGAAATTTATCAGGAGAATAATCCAATTTGGTAGCAGCTTTGGCTACTTCGATAATCACTTTATCTTCTTTATAGGCAGGAATTAAAATAGCAAAGGACTTTTGTTCCTCATTAGCTTGAAGAATTGTTTTTTTATAAATTAATGATGCTATTGAGCAAAAAAATATGTAAGCCACACAAAATGCACAATAGCACCACAAAATAATAAATATAATATCCAGCATCGATTATTTCCGATGAAAATTATAAATCATATAGTCTTGTCAATTCTTTTGTAATCCAATCAAAAGCTTCTTTAGGAGAATCACAGAATTTGAAAAGTTTCAAATCGTCTTTATTAATCATTTTGACATCGACAAGATAGTCAAAATTAATTAATTTTTTCCAAAACTCTGAGCAATAAAGCACAATAGGCAATGGTTTAGAAATTTTAGTAGTTTGCTTTAGAGTAAGAATTTCGAACAATTCATCTAATGTACCAAAACCACCAGGCAGAGCAACCATAGCAATAGCTAAATTAGCAAACCAGAATTTTCTCATAAAGAAATAATGGAATTCGAAATTAAGAGCATCAGAGATATATCCGTTAGGAGATTGCTCGAAAGGCAGGCTAATATTGAGCCCAATATTGGGACTGCTAGCCAGATAAGCACCCTTGTTTGCAGCTTCCATCATGCCCGGACCGCCACCAGTACAAACAAACATACGTTTTTCTTCGGGAAGAGTATTGCTCCATTCAGCAATCATTTTTGCAAGTTCTACTCCATCAGAATAAACTTTAGAAAGGAATTTTATGTTTTCTAAAGATTCAATTTCAATTTTAATAGTATCTTTTTCTTGATCAGATTGTGCATTATCCAATTTTGATTTTAATAAATCCATTTTAGCAGCAAAAGCTTCTTCGGAAAGAGTACGAGCAGAACCGAAAAAAACGACCGCATTTTCTACTTTATGATTTCTAAAATATTGCTCAGGATATAAGTATTCTGCTAAAATCCTGATAGTGCGACCATCGCGGCTGTGAATAAATTCAGTGTTGTCATAAGCTTTGCCTGCTTGTTGAATATCATTACCATTAGGTGATACAAACAATTGCTTGTCAGACATTTCCATATAAATCTCCTTTATCTTGCTAAATTATAAGCTCCATCAACAATTAAAAACTGTCCGGTAATAAATTTCGGACAAGTAGCGAAAAACTCGACAGCAGCGAAAAAGTCGTCAGGGCTGCCATAATCGCCATAAGGAATTCTGGATTTTGGAATAGCAACATTATCATTTTTGTGCCTTGAGGATTTGATAATACCCGGAGCAACGCAATTGACAGCAATTCTCGGAGTCAAATCCAAGGCTAAAGATTTTGTAAGTTGTACTACTGCAGCTTTCGATACATTATAAGCAGTACGTTCTTTCCAAACTTCAAATCCACCCAGAGAAGCAATATTGACGATATGTCCTTGATTGGATTTTTGAGAGAATAATTTAGCCAGAAAAACTTGGCTTTTTAAATTAATATTCATCACATTATCCCAGAAATCTGGGTTCAAATCATCTATATACTTTTTGTCTGGAAATATACCGGCATTATTAATTAAAACATCAAAATTGCCAAAATGTTTTAAAGCTGAATAATAGGCATGTTCGAGCTGATAATAATCAGAAATATCAGCTTTAAAAATAGCAGAATCGACAGCTAAATCTAATAATTCGCTGCAAAGATTTGCAGCATTAAGTTCCGAATTATTATAGTGGATAGCAACATTCCATTTTTTTTGTGCAAAGGCAAAAGCAAGATCTGCACCCAAACCACTGCCAGCACCGCTAATGAAAACATTTGGCATACATACTCCAAAAAATAGCCGATTAAATTATATAAAACTATGTAATAAAAAAAATCATAAATCAATTTATTTTCGGATTTTTAAAAGAAAATTGAGAAAAATTTAACGAAAAACACATTTTCATTAAATATTTAGAAAAAAATTTGTTTAAAAGAAAGCGAGTTGTTAATTTGAAGTTTCATGCGACCACCTATTCATATTAGTAATGGGATAGTTGCGTTTACTAAAAATTGAATGTTTAACATTTTTTATAAAAATATAAAAGATATAAAATGTCAAAGAAAGTTGAATACCTTGAACAGGTAACAATCCGCTTTGCCGGCGACTCAGGCGACGGCATGCAATTATCTGGCACACAATTTTCCAATACTTCAGGTATTGTAGGAAATAGTGTCAATACATTTCCCGACTACCCGTCGGAAATTCGCGCTCCCGAAGGCACTCTCTACGGAGTGAGCGCATATCAGATTCAATTTGGATCAAAGAAGGTGAATACTATCGGAGATAAGCTGGATGTGCTTGTAGCAATGAATGCATCATCTCTAAAAGTAAACCTTCCGAACGTACGCGAAGGCGGTATTATTATAGCAAATACTGCAGGTTTTGGCGATAAAAATTTGAAACTTGCAAAATATGATGCTAATCCCCTCGAAGACGGTTCATTAGACAAATACCGTTTGTTCAAGATTAATATCAGCGATATTGTTAAAGAAGAATTGGCTGATTTAAAGCTTTCTCTTAAATACACTGAAAGAACTAAGAATATTTTTGCTCTAGGATTGACTTATTGGTTGTTTAATCGCCCAACTGAGCCTACAGCTAAATGGCTAGGTGAAAAATTTGGCAAAAAACCAGAAATTTTAGAAGCTAATTTAAGAGCTTTAAAAGCTGGCTATAATTATGGCTTGAATAGCGAAGAAATGACTACTCAATACGATATCAAGTCTGCTAATTTAGAAAAAGGTTATTATAGAAATATTACTGGCAACGAAGCTTGCGCTTTAGGCCTGGTTGCTGCTGCCAACAAAGCAAAACTTCCTTTGTTTTTAGGCTCATATCCTATTACTCCTGCTACAGAAATACTTCATTTTATTTCTGGCTATAAAAAATTTGGAGTTAAAGTACTTCAAGCTGAAGATGAAATTGCTGGAATTTGCTCGGCTATAGGTGCTGCTTATGGTGGCTATTTGTCTTCGACAACTACTTCCGGTCCAGGTCTTTCGCTTAAAGTGGAAGCAATGGGATTGGCTGTTATTCTTGAATTGCCTTTAGTTATTATAGACGTTCAAAGAGCAGGACCAAGTACTGGTATGCCTACAAAACCAGAGCAAGGCGATTTGTTTATGGCTTTATATGGCAGACACGGCGAAGCTCCAATTCCTGTAATTGCTGCTTCTAGTGCTGCAGATTGTTTTGCTATGACTATCGAAGCTGCACGCTTGGCTACAAAATATATGACACCTGTAATTCTTCTCACTGATGGCTATCTTGCTCAGGGCACTGAGCCATGGAGAATACCTCCAATCGAAGAATTACCTGATATTAAGGTAGAATTTGCTACTGTTAAAGAAGAATTTGCTCCATATAAACGTGATGCAGAAACTTTGGCTCGTATGTGGGCAGTGCCTGGCACAATTGGATTAGAACACCGTATCGGCGGTCTAGAAAAAGAAGACTATACCGGTTTGGTGAGCCAAGATCCTAAAAACCACCAGAAAATGGTCGAAATACGTGCTCAAAAAGTTCAAAATATAGCTAATGATATTCCTGATGCAGAGCTTATGGGCGAAGAATCAGGCGATTTGCTGGTTATTGGCTGGGGTAGCTCTTATGGTGCCATAAAAACTGCTTACGAAAAATTGACTGCAGAAGGCAAAAAATTATCTTATGTACATTTGAAATATTTGAATCCATTACCGAAAAACTTAGGCGATATTATGTCGAGATTTGAAAGAATATTTGTTCCTGAAATCAACTTAGGTCAATTGCAAACTGTTCTTCAATCTACATTTATACGTCCGGTAATAGGCTACCATAAAGTTCAAGGCTTGCCATTTAAAGCTTTCGAGATTGAAGATCAATTGAACGAGCTGCTTGCTAATAAGGGAGGAAAATAAGATGAGAAATATTCTTGAAGATATCGTAATAAATCATGTGTCCGATCCGGCAGGTCTTACTCCTAAAGATTTCAAAAATGAGTTGGACGTGCGTTGGTGTGCAGGCTGTGGTGGGTATTCAATTTTGTCGCAAGTGCAAAGAATTATGCCTACTTTGGGCATACCAAAAGAAAAAATTACTTTTGTTTCGGGTATTGGTTGCTCTAGCCGTTTTCCTTATTATATGGATGTATATGGGTTTCACTCAATTCATGGTCGTGCTTTAGCTATTGCTTCAGGGCTTAAAATTGCTCGTCCGGACTTATCGGTTTGGATTGCTACCGGCGATGGCGATTGTATGAGTATTGGTGGAAACCACTTTATACACGCTTGCAGAAGAAATGTTGACTTAAATATTCTTATGTTTAATAATGAAATTTATAGCTTGACAAAAGGTCAATATTCACCTCTATCACGTCCGGGCCAGAAGACAAAGACTTCGCCAATGGGTGTGTTAGACGATCCATTCAATCCAGCAGCTCTTGCTTTGGGTTCGGGAGCTACATTTGTTGCTCGTGGATATGATAAAGATCCTAAGATGCTTCAATATTTGTTTGAACGTGCAGCTCAGCACAAAGGTATTGCTTTTGTAGAAATTTATGCTAATTGCGTAATTTTCAATGATGGTGCATTCGATAATTATACCGAAAAAGATAAAAGAGCTGAAACAACTGTTTGGCTCGAGCACGGCAAACCACTTATCTTTGGTACAAACAATGATAAAGGTGTTATTCTTGATGGATTTACTCCTCGAGTTGTTTCTTTGTCCGATGGAAAATATTCTGCTAACGATTTGATTGTTCATAACGAACATGATTCAACATTGGCATTTATATTGGCTAATATGACATACAACGAAGATGTACCACGCCCAATCGGTGTATTCCAAGCAATTGCTCGTCCTTCCTACGAAGAAAAAGTAGAATGGCAGATCAATGATGCAATCACAAAATATGGCGAAGGCGATCTAAACGCATTAATGCGTGGCGATGAATACTGGGAAATTTAGTGTTTTTCTTGCTTGATTTTGTTCAAAAGTGCTGTAAAGTTTGATTTGCAGCACTTTTTCTTTACAAAATCAATGTTTTTCCGAAAATAAATTTTGATATTAATTAAGTTTTATTTAAGTTTGAATCTCTTTGAAAATTGAGTTTTATTAATGCCTCGTGGTGTAACTGGCAACACGTCTGATTCTGGATCAGAAAAGTCTAGGTTCGAGCCCTAGCGAGGCAGC
>JAUQWR010000733.1 GCA_030835065.1 Candidatus Kapaibacterium sp. | reverse complement strand
TTTCATAAAAAAGGATATAAAATCATACCGATAAATCCAAGTGCCGAAGAAATAATAGGCATCAAAGCATATAAAAAGCTGGAAGATATACCAGATAAGATAGAAATCCTAAACGTATTCAGACCATCAGAAGATGCTTTAGAAGCAGTTAGAGAAGCAGTCGATCGCCGAAAATCCCGAGGCGACATAGATTTGATATGGCTTCAGGAAGGTATAATCAATAATGAAGCAAAGCAATTAGCAGAGTCTAATGGCATTATTTTCATACAAGACAAATGCTTATATAAAGAATATTACAATCAATAGTACTTTTAAGCATATTTTTTTGCAATATGTTAAAAAAATATTTTGAGTTTACAAAAATATGTTTTAAGTTTGTAATCCGTTTATTTTCAAATATTTTTATATATTGGAATTAGAACAGAATTAATATAAAAGCGAGGAAAGATGAATTATACAGGGCCAAAAGTAAAGCTCTCCCGTAAACTCGGGATCAACATTACAGTTAAAGCAAAGAAATATGCTACCAATAAGCCATATCCTCCAGGGCAACATGGTGCTGCAAAGCGTCGTGCTAAGCAGTCAGACTTTGGTCGTCAGCTATTGGAAAAGCAACGTTTGCGTTTACAATATAACGTAGCTGAAAAACAATTAGTAAATTACTACTTCAAAGCTACAAAAATGCAAGGCAACACTGCAGAAAATCTTGTTCAAGTACTTGAAACAAGATTAGATTCTTTAGTATATCGTGCAGGATTTGCCCGCTCTATCTACGCTGCACGCCAATATGTCAAACACGGACATATCTTAGTAAACGGCAGAAGAGTTAATGTTCCTTCATATCATGTTAAGCTTTCAGATCTTGTATCTGTAAAAGAAAAGAGCCGCAATTTGGACTGCTTCCAAGAAAGCGTTCGTAATTCTGCTCCTCCTGCTTACATCGAAGTATCAAAAGCTGATTTCTCAGCTAAATTGAACTATATTCCTGCTCGCGATGAAGTTCCCGTTCAATGCGAAATTTCTCTCGTTGTGGAATATTACTCAAGATAATTTTTATTCTTTTGTTTGGCAATTGCTGGTTTCAGCTTTTGCTACAAATCGAATATTCGAAATCTTAATAGCACCTATTCAGGTGCTATTTTTTTCTTTGAAGTATTGGAGTTTTTCGATTATTTTTCTCTTTTTATCGATTTTCTCCTTTAGTAGCCTTTTAAATCTGTAATTTTCTATGTTTTTTTCTGTTTTTTTATAAAATAGAAATATTTTTGATTCGATTTAACAACAAAATATTATTTTTGCACATTGAATATTGGCGAAAATCAATATTATTTAATATATATGGAGCAGTATTATGTTTTGGACACCGGAATTAGCCCAAACTTTAGAGGATGCACCTTGGCCTGCAACTAAAGAAGAGCTTTACGACTATGCTAGCCGCACAGGTTGCCCACAGCAAGTTTTGGATAATATAGTTGAGCTCGACGATACTGATGAACTTATCGAAGGTATCGAAGACTTATGGCCCGAATACGAAGATGTCGCTAATGAAGAATACTTCTATAACGACGACGAAGAAGAACAATACTTCTAATATCTTAGAATAAAAGCGGGATAGAGCATACTATTCCGCTTTTATTCTATTATGTTGCCTTATCACTCTATTTCCATCTCTATCTATCGAATTACCTGATATTATTATCATCAAATCTATTATCCACCACATCATTAGTCCGCCAAGACTTAATATCTTTATTAATCCTAGCAAAGGTCTTCCCAAATAAAACTTATCCAGACAAAATAAGCCCGTTATTAGCAATACAGTATAGCTCTTATCGCTTATTCTGCCCTCATTTATTGCTCTCATCTTGCGATACTCTATTTTTGATCGCAATTCTTCTTGTTGCTCTTTGTTTATTCTTTCCATATTTTCACCTTTTTCAAATTAACAATGATTTTATCACTTCTGATATTTATTTCTATATATCACTTTTTGCCTTTTTTATTGACTTAATTAATAATATTTCGTATTTTGAATTGACTTTTTAAATTAATTATTATAATGTTGTTTTATTGAAACTAAAACGCTTATATATCATTGTCTTTGCTATTCTTTTTGCTTTTGATTATTCATTTGCAAAAGATAATCTTATTTCTGAAAAGCTATATAGCTCGCCTAAATCAAAAAAAATGTTCGAGATTGGGGAGGTTAGATTCGAAGGTAATTCAAATTTCGAATCTGATTTGCTAACTCAATTTATTGGGCTAAAACCGACTATTAAGAGCTTCCCTCATAAAGTTTTCCAAACTTTGAGAAATGAATTTGGCAAAAAAATGTCTAAAGATTCAAAATTAATTACAGAATTGCAAAAGTCTGTTGATAATTTTAAGAATGAAATTAAATATTTCGATGAAACTTCAGCCGAAAATGACGTCCTTTCGCTTTGGCATTTTTACAATACAAATGGCTTCCATTATGCCGAAGTAAATTACTCTTTCGTTCCTGATACAAACTCCAGAAAAAACATTCTCACATTTCATATTATAGAAAACAAAAGATATAAGCTCGCTGCAATCCAATATTTTGGGCTTGATTCGCTGCCTGATAATCTTGCTGAAAGAATTGAAGCTCACATGCGCATACGCCCCGGCAATTATTTTAGCGAAGATAAGATTATTAGCGAAGTAAATAAGATTTTTGATGATCTACAGAATAATGGCTACTACTATTCGTATTATCAGCAGCCTGAAGTTACAATGGATACTATCAATCTCGAAGATTCTGTTTCTATTCGATTCTTTTTGGGCGAGAGAGTAAAAATCTCAAGTATTGCTTTTATCGATAGCACTAAAGGGCAGCCTTCAGTTATAAATGATCTAAAACGAAAACAATTAGATTTCAAAGTTGGTGATTGGTACAGCCGACAAAAAGTTTCTAATTCGGTAGATAATCTTCTTACACTTGGCACTTTCGAAAACGTTTCGATTGATACAGTAAGAGCAAAACACGACAATCCAAACTCAATATCATTTTCAATTCTATCTGAATATAGAAAGCAAAGAGAATGGGGCGTTGGTCTATTTACAAATCATTCGCAGCTTACTAACTACAATGCCGGTGCAGAAGCATCAATATTTCATAGAAACTTATTTGGGATGGCACAATCTGCCTCACTTTCGCTAAGCGGTTCCTTCAAAGATATTGGACGAATTATCACCGATCCATCATCTATGGAATATGAAATTTCTGCGGCTGTCAAATATGCTCAGCCATTGCTTTGGACTATAGACAATACTAAAATTGGTCTGGCTACCAGCCTCGGATTTTCTATTCGCATGGCTTATACTTTCTTCCAGATCAACACTTTGTCTTTTCCGATCAAATTCCCGATTAAGCTCCCAAATGCTACATATTTCAATACTATGAATGTAGAATTCAATTTCGAGCGCGAAGAGCCAATCGGCTTTACCAAAGCTATTTCTAAAGCATTTTCCAATATAAAAAATTCTACCGATTCTACTAGAATCTATGAGGCACTCACTCTATATACTAATCTATGGAATTACTTGTCCGATAAAAATGTTGATTATATTTGGACTTCAAATACAATTGGTTTCAACTTGATTGGAGATAATAAAAACAATCCATTCAATCCTACAAAAGGAAATTATACATTTATAGGATTCGATGGATGGAATATATTTCTAGCTCATCCAAAGATTTCAGGTATATCTCGATATTTTAGATTTCAATTTGCCCACCATCAATTTTTCCCAATCAATCCAACTTTGACTATTGCGCTCAAAGGCAGATTTGGTGGAATATACTTAATTGATGATGCCAATAGCTACGTTCCTATCGAAAGACAATTTTATGCAGGCGGGGCTAATAGCGTAAGAGGCTGGGGCGCCCGCCAGCTTAGATATACAAAAGTACTACAAGATAGTACTTTATCAGGAAGTGGATATAAATTCCTTCAAAATTTTGTCGGCAATGGCGGCATTGTCGAAGGTTCGGCAGAGTTTCGTTTCAAATTTAAACGTCCTCGTGGACTCAGCGAAACCCTGGCAGAGCAAATAGGCAATCTTGGCGTTACATTTTTTGTAGATTTTGGTAATGCTTTTCATTGGCTTACCCCAATCGAAAAAACAAAAGTAAAGTTTACTGATTATTTCACCAAATTGGCAGTAGCCGGTGGATTGGGCTTGCGCTACGATACTCCGGTCGGACCATTGAGAGGAGACTTTGCATGGCCACTCTACGATCCACTTAATCAAAAACAAATCACTTGGAGCAATTTT
>JAUQWR010000732.1 GCA_030835065.1 Candidatus Kapaibacterium sp. | reverse complement strand
ATTTTGGCTCTGCAAAGAATTAGGTTGGTAGCAGCTCTGTGTGCAGCTACAACAGCACCAGCCTTGAATTGATGGCGAGGACCACGTGGTCCATCTGGAGTAAGCATAACGATACCAGATTCTGCAGCGGAAACAATAAGGTCTAAAGCTTCTTTTCCGCCTTTGGAAGATGATCCTCTTATTAATTCAAAACCCCAATGATGTAGCAATGAGGATAGTATTTCGCCATCTTTGCTTTGGCTTACGAGAGCTTTAGGAGTGAGCTCTGCAAATGATTTCCATATTGGGAGCATCTCATCGTGCCAAAAAGCAAGTATGCAATTTTCAGGTGGGATAAATCCGCCATCATCAATATCCCATGTATTGCTAAACTTGTCTATTATTTTTATAAGCAAACGCTCCGAAAACTTTAGTTTTTTGCTATTCATAAGAGCTCAAAAAAACTTGAATTTATCAATTAAACCAATTTCATTTTCAATTGCTTTCTAAGATAAGCAAAAATAGGATTATAACAAAGATATAAGCTTGATACTATTTAGATTAACAGAAAATTTGCTGATAATTATCTATAAAATAATCATTTTGAAGAGTTATCTCGAAATTACAAAGAATAAATATTGTAGTAATAGCCTTTACCATATTGAAAATCAATGGGTTTTGTAGTAAAAATGAAAGATACTATATAAACAGGAGAATTAAATATAATATAAACGAATAATAGTTTTTGGATTGTAAGAGAAAAAGGAATAAATTGGAATAATTAATTTTAAAATACATTTTGAATTTTAAAATAATTGAAGCAAAATGAATGACGCTGACTGATTCGCTAAGGAAAGAGTATTTAAGCTTATCCTTTTACTTTTTTTCATCAGTTTATTGGATCGAAAAGTAAATGAAGTATTTTATAATAATAATAGTAATTACAAGTTGCTTTTTCAAAGTAAAAGCTCAAGAAAATGTATTCAAAAGTATCTTTAGACTTTCGACATCAGATACAATACTTACAGAAAGAGAAATATTGCAAGATAATCAGTTCAAAATTGTTCCTACTAAAGATAATAAGAACGAAATAGAACTGGTATTGAAATTATTAAAAAACAAAAATTCTTTAGAATTAGGAATTGATTTTCAATTCATAGACAATGATTATGAATTTTTAAATAAACTCATGAATGATATTGAAATTAATGGCTTGCATATATTTCATTATGATGCAGATTCTTTACCCCAAAAAATGTTTTATTCTCAATTAATACATACTATTGTTTTTGATGATTGTAAAATCAAATATATTGATTGTAAAGCAAGTAATACAAATCATTATTTTTCATTACATTTGAATAATATGAATTATTCTTTTGAGAATATAATTCTAGCTTTTTCAGAGACACCTTCATTAAGTATAGATAATACGAGTATAAATGAGAATTATAATCTGTTTGGTAAGTTGTCACAATTAAAGTCGTTGTATATAAGTAATGTAGCTAATCTGAATTTTTCGTTATTGTTTCAAGAATTAGCCAAAAACAATACATTAGTATCATTAACAATTGAAAATCAGTTAGTAGATGATCTGAGTGATAATATTTTTAAAATTAAATCATTGAAAAAAATGTATATCGGATGTTCTCAATTTGTTAATAAAGCCGATAAAGCTCAAAAGTTAAACATATCTTGCTTGTACATAATAAATTCAGATTTTGATAGTATTCCGAATTATTTCTTAAGTAAATCATTGAGAACTTTGTACCTACATAACAATAAATTAAAAGCTTGTCCTGATATTACACAGTTGGATTCTCTCATAGAATTGAGTATTACTACTAATCAACTCAAAACATTTGATAAAAATATTGAAAAATTAAAGACATTGGAATATTTGACATTGACAAATAATAGAATACAAGAATTGCACGAATCAATTTGGCATTTACCAAAATTGAATAGATTAGATTTAGATAGCAATAATTTAAGTTATTTAGATAGAGGTATTCAAAGTTCTAAAATTGATTTTATTAATATTTCTCATAATAAGTTTAGCGAATTTCCAATTGAATTAATTAAAAATCCACATATTAAGTATGTAGTTATAAAAGGATTAAAATTTAATTATGAAAATATTCGTAAAATGATTGTAAATTCTGAAAAAGAATCTTTTGTTTTAAGTTCTGATTATATTATCGATGATAGAATAATCCAACCAAAACCAAGAAAGAAAGATGAATTGTATGATCTAAAGCTTAATGATGATGACTAATGTAATAAAATATATGATCATTTAAAAATATTCAATTTATAGTTCATTTATTACTATAAAAACTATATACTTAAGGAAATAAATGAAGAAAATCTTAATATTATCGTTAATTAGTTTATTTTTCATGATAAACAATAATGTGAAATGTGATATAACAGATATAGTAAGTGAAGACTTTACGATAGATAATACATTTCCTGACCAGAATATTATTGGAAGAACTTAAAAGAAAAAAAAAGTCAGGTAAAAAAGTAAATTAAATTATATATACGATTTTTCGGCTGAAATATAAGAATTTTGAAATTTTAACACTTTTGGGGGCAAATAGATATTAAATACTTATTTGCAAATAGAAGAGTAAATTAGATTGGCAGCATTTTTTGAAGCTCCACCAGTACCCAAAATCCCTCTAACTTTTGCAAAATCCTGTTTCATTTCTTTATAATAAGATTGGTCATTAATAATTTTAATTATTTCTCTACTTATATTATGTGCAGTTGCATCTTTTTGAATGAATTCCCTTACAGAATTTTTATTGAGCAGAATATTAATAATAGACAGATAATCAAGATTGATCAATCTTTTTCCCATCTGGTAAGTAATTTCGGAGGTTTTATAAATCAGGCAGAAAGGCATACCAATAAGAGCAGCTTCGAGATTGGATGTCCCTGATTTTACAATACCAGCCTTAGAGTGCTGCATCAATTTGCGTGCATCATCATATAATTCCCAGTTCATTGATTTTGGGAGAAAGTTTTTATAAATTTCAATATCGACATTTTTAGAAACTGAAAGGCCAATTTTAAAATGAGGTAATTCATTAAGCAATTTTTCGGCAGTTTCTCTGAAAAGCGGCAAATGCTTTTTCACTTCCTGGAGTCTGCTTCCTGGAAGCATAGCAATCAAGTTTTCTGCTTGAGAATCATTTTTAATAAAAGCATTATCATCGAGCAGGGGATGACCGATAAATTTGGCATTAATTCCGAAATTTTTGAAATAATCTTCCTCGAAAGGAAAAACCACATAAAGCGAATCCACAACCTTGGCAATTTTTTTGGCTCTATCTTTGCCCCAAGCCCAAAGTTGAGGTGCGATATAGTAATGAACAGGTTTGGCAATAGAATGAGCATATTCTGCGAGTCTGATATTAAAACCCGGATAATCAACAGGAATAAAAGCAATAAC
>JAUQWR010000731.1 GCA_030835065.1 Candidatus Kapaibacterium sp. | reverse complement strand
TGAGTGTAACGATAGCCTTGGCACTAATTTGCTCAGCTAAAAGCACAGAAGCTCTGCCTAATGCATCATAAACATCGTCATTGTATTGAATATGAGCAAAATATTTATCACCTTGTTCAAGAATATGATCTTCTACAGTTTTTGTAATAATATTCATGTATTGAACAGCTTCGAAAGGATAAGTACCTACACTAGTTTCGCCACTGAGCATAACACAATCTGTACCATCATAAACAGCATTTGCAACATCACTTGCTTCCGCACGGGTCGGACGAGGATTGCTAATCATAGACTCAAGCATCTGAGTAGCTGTAATTACAGGCTTGCCCTGATTATTACATTTTACAATAATGTCTTTTTGAATAATTGGAACTAATTCAGGAGGCATTTCCAAACCTAAATCGCCACGAGCTATCATGATAGAGTCACATTCACTAATGATTTCATCAACATGGTCTAAAGCTTCAGGTCTTTCGATTTTTGCAACAACTCCAACTTGTTTACCAAAAATTTTCATTGCTGTTTTTAATTCAAGAATATCTCTTACAGATCTAACATAAGACAAAGCAACAGCATCAATATCGCAACTAAGACCAAAACGCAAGTCTTCTACATCTTTTTCGCTCATAGCAGGAGCCGAAAAAGAACTACCTTGGCATATAATTCCTTTATTACTTTTGAGTTTTCCACCTTTTTCGACGACTGTTATTATTTCATTTGAACTTACTCTTTTAACTTTCAAAATAATATAACCATCATCGAGCAGAAGAGTATTACCAGGCTTTACATCTAAAACAATGTGTGAATAATTAGTAGAAACGCATTCAGAATTTCCTAATTGGTTTTTGTCTGTAGTAATTTTAAATTCTTGACCATTTTCAAGTTCAGCAAAATCATTATCAAATTTGCCAATTCGGATTTTAGGACCTTGAAGATCTTGAAGAATAGCAATTTGCTTACCAACAATATCGCATGCACTGCGGATATTAGAGATAGTTTCTTTATGCTGGTCGTAAGTACCATGCGAAAAATTTAAACGAGCAATATCCATCCCACAGTCTATAAGCTTAATCAAATTTTCGACACTCGACGAAGCCGGACCGATAGTACAAATAATTTTTGTCTTGCTATGAGCCATTTTTTTCAATTTTATGTTAAACATTTGTTTAATGAAGTTAAATATTTATTTTTATTGGGAAATAAATAATGATTAATCGTAAATTCTTGAAATATTAACAATTCCAGCGAATATCATCAAACTTTGAATAATAATTAATGGAAAATATATAAACCATCATTACGTTTAAAAAGCTGTTTTTATAACATTTTAAATAGAAAAATGAGATTAATTGTTACATTTGTTATTCTTTTAGCTTCAAGCATTAGTTTGTATTCACAAACAGCGCAAGATAGTATCCAAAGACAGATTGAATATTTAAGCTCAAAATTTAAATTTATATTACAGACTTCATATTCTAATCATAAAGATTCTATTGATTTAGTGAAAGTTTCTGACGAAGCTTTTAGAAATATGTTAAGAGCAATGGATAACCAAAGTGCTTACTTTAGCAGCGAAGA
>JAUQWR010000730.1 GCA_030835065.1 Candidatus Kapaibacterium sp. | reverse complement strand
AATTTTTCTTGGCGAAAACAGAGGCAATCCTATAGAATTTGCTCGTTGGGCTATCGATTTGGGTGCCGATGTGATTATTTGCCATGGTCCTCATGTGCCTCGTGCAATTGAACTTTATAATAAAAAATTAATTGCTTATAGTTTAGGTAATTTTTGTACTAATGGTAGTTTTAACATAAGCGGACTTAACGGAATTGCTCCAATTTTGAAATTGAAAGTAGATCGCTATGGTGATTTTATATCAGGTATGATTATTCCAACCCGCCAAAAAACTAAAGGCTATCCAATTTATGACGAAGAAATGAGAGCTGTAAGACAAATTAAAAAACTCTCTGAAACTGATTTTCCTCACAATAGTATTATTATCGAAAATAATGGCAGAATTTCTTTAAAATAAATATTAATTGTTTAATAATATTTTAACTAATAATAAGTCTTTACCATTTGATTTTTGAAATAATATTGGTTGAAACATGACTGACGGATTTGATAAGATAATTGAAATCGCTAAAGCTATAGATAATGATGTTACAAGCTATATACATCGCAATCAATTATCATTAATCGTTAAAAAAGAAAAACTTATTGAAGTTTGCAGAGAGCTAAAAACAAATCCACAAACTTCTTTTGATATGTTGATAGATATTACAGCAATTGATTGGTTAAATAAACTTCCTCGTTTCGAAGTTGTTTATTTCTTGTGGTCTAATGCTTTCAAAAACAGAGTAAGAATTAAAGTATCGGTCGAAGAATCCATTTGTGAAATTGATTCAGTTTGCTCGGTATGGGAAAGTGCTGATTGGTACGAAAGAGAAACATTCGATATGTATGGTATAAAATTTAAAAATCATCCTGATTTGAGAAGATTTTATATGCCTGAAGACTATGTCGATCCAGACTCGGGAGAGCCAATCTATCCTTTGAGAAAAGATTTTCCTCTTATGGGAATTCCTGATTCGTTACCACTTCCGCCTTACCCGGAAAAATTTGGCGAACCGGTATAGTACAATTCAAAAAAATAATGGCTTTAATAATTAACATTTATTAAAGCCATTTTTTGTTTAATTATCTATTTTAATATTGGATAGAAGTCAAAATTGATCTAAAAATTTTATCAACTTCCTCTTTAGTAGGTACTTCTTTGCCAGTGATTTCCATTGGAATGAGTGCAACTTCATAAAATTCACCAATAGAAGAAGCAAAAACTGCAGCATAAGCAATCAAAGCACCACCAGAATTAGAAAACGAATATCTTACAAAATTTTTATTTCCCATTTGCACAGGTTGATATTTACCAATTAATTTGACAGAACCGGCTGTCTTTTTGTCGTGTTTGGCAAGACTTAGTCTGGCAAGCCCAAGCAATCCTTCTTTTTCGAAAACTTGCTCCAAATTATCCTGCTTTTTAATTGAAGTAAAAATACAACTTAGAGAATAATCTGGATTGACCGCAGTAGCAATAATATCAGAAGAAATTTTGTTATCTAAATCAACAAAAAACCAACCATCGGGTATATTTGAAGTAATATCACCTTTTTTAGACCAAATAATAGTTTCAGACATAGGTATTTCAGGCTTTGGGCTTAAATTTACCGATGGAACAAAGTCATCTTCCACTGCTTTTTCTTTTACGATAATGCAACTATTTATTAAAAATGCCATTCCCAAACAAAGTAAAAAAATCTTATTCCATCGTTTAATATTACTAATCATCATATACCTTAGAAAATTTCAATAAAAAATTAATATTCTTCTACGTGTAAAGCACCCGGCTTTTCAGTGCAATGTTTTGAATAGCCATGACGTTCCAAAAATTCTGTTACAGACTCTACCATTTTAGGATTGCCACAAAGGTAAAAATGTGTTTTGCATGGATCAACATCTATACCAACCATTTCTAAAATTCCGGCATCGAGATGTTTTTGAATATATCCGGTAAGCCCAGTCCAAGTTTCATCAGGTTTTAGCAAAGTTGGGAAATAATAAAAATTGCTAAAGGCATTTTTAATAAAAGTCAATTCGCTCCAGTAGCCTAAATCCCAAGGATATGCAGCACCATGTATTACAGCCAATTTAATTTCTTTGTGCTCCATAACATGCGAGCGCAAAAAAGAAATATAAGGCGCTAGTCCGGTGCCAGTAGCCACCATTACTATATTACAATCCTTTGGAGTTTCGTTTAGATTGAATATACCTTGAATTTTATCATCAACCCAAATTCTGGAACCTTGCGATAAATTGAATAGCCTCGGAGTCAATTGCCCAGATTTTACCTGACTGATATAAAACTCAAAATCTCTAGTTTCATTCTTTGCCGATGCAATCGAATACATTCTTTGTATTAGAGAATCAGGATTGATCGAATCCAATGGTATCACAGAATTTGGAGATCTATGCTCAGACGCGAGCAATCCTATAGTGGTAAACTGACCTGCTTTAAATTCGTCTCTTGATTCATCAGTTCTAATTCTTAAAATCATCAAATCCGGAGTAAGCATAATTTTTCCGGTAACCGTAGCATTGTAAGGCGATTTTCTCATTTCTCACCAATATTTATATGGATAATCTGTATCAATTATAAATCCTCACAATATTTTACCGTAAAAAAATGTAAACTATTGTAATTTTTTTTTTCATACAAGAACTTTTTTAATATAATCACTATTTATTACATTCTTGATTGGTTCTATTAAGTTTTTTCTGGTCAAATCCTTTTTCAGCAATTTTACTTAAAATAGATTTATATATATTTTCATCCATTTTTGGAGTTCTCGATAATATCCACAAATATTCTCTACTTGGATGCCCAACAACAGCATAAGAATAGTCAGATGCCAAATCAAT
>JAUQWR010000729.1 GCA_030835065.1 Candidatus Kapaibacterium sp. | reverse complement strand
CAATAAGCTTTTTGATTGCCTCATGTTTGTTTTTTATTTGAGAGCGGTGCTTATTGGCACTAATCAATAGAATTCCATCGGAATTGATTTTATTATAAGCAATTTTTTTAAGTCTTTCTTTTGTATCATTATTAATTAATTTAGAATTGTAAATATCAAATTTGAGAGTTACCTGAGTTTCTACTTTATTAACGTTTTGCCCGCCCGGTCCTGAAGATCTCGAGTAAATAAATTCAATTTCAGATTCGATGTGCAAAAAATTTAGCATAAAAAATTCAATATTAATTATTAATTGTCGATAAATAAGTAAAATAACAGAATGCAAAAATAATATATTATAAATTGAATTAAAATAAATAAAACATTTTTAATTTATAAAATAAAGTAAGCTTAAAAAACTCTTAGACTATGGTAATAAGGGTAAAATGAGAAAAGTATGAAATATAAATTCTTGATAGTAATAGCATGTTTGTTTATCTTAATATTCAGCAGCAATGCTTATGCTGAAAATGCAGGAGTTAAGATTGAAAAAATAGTATCAAAGGGCAAACAAATAAGTGATTTAAATAATATTGTGTTGAGCGATAAAGACTCGATCCAATTTCAATACGGAATTGACGACCCTACGATAAATACAAAAGCAAGATTTAGGTTGGTGCTCAAAAATGCACAAGATTCGAGTGTCAAAACTACAGATATCAGCAATGCTGTATATAAAAATTTACCTGAAGGAATTTATGAGTTTTCTGTTTGGGGATTTGATCTTGTTGGTACTTGGGTGTCGAGCAAAACAGCTAAGGTAATATTTAGAGTAAATAATAGCGAAGCAGAACTTCGCCAAAATTTAGAGTCATTACAAAAAAAGACAAATGAACAAGATAGCATATATAATGCAAGGTTAGAGTCCAATAAGCAATATTTCGGATTAGACTTAGTTTCAGGCGCCGGAGGATTGTTGATTGGCATAATTCTTGGTAGTTTATTGCTGATTGTTATTAAATCGAAATCAAATAAAGGTACTAATAGTTTCGGTGCAAAGATGGAAAAAGGTGAAAGCATTACGCTCCCAAAGAGCGAATATGAAAAATTATTGAACGAAAACAGCAGTTTGAGAGCTGAAGTTGCAAGCTTACGTGGGCAAATTGATGCTCTTCAAACTCGTTCTTCGGAAATGAGAAAACGCAATCGCGATTTGGAAGATAGCTTAAATAATCTTTCTTCGAGCAAAGAAGAACTCGAAAGCCTCCAAAAGCAAAAAGATGAGCTCTTTGCTTTGATTATTCATGATATCAAAAATCCTGCTGCTTTGATTAAAAGCTTGGTTGAATTGCTTAGGTCTTACGATCTTTCTGCAGTCGAACAACAAGAAATTATTGATGATATTGCGGAAACTACTTCCAAAATTGTCGCTCTATCGCATGAAGTTACCAAAATATTGGCTCTCGAATCTTCAAGAATGCAGTTGGAATTGGAATCTACTCAAGTGGAAGAGATTATTAAAGATGTTGTGAAACGAAATTCTATTGCTGCATCGAGGAAAGAAATTTCTATGCAGACTGATATTGCTCCAAACTTGCCTGAAGCAAGGATTGATGCTCAAAAAATTGATGAAGTACTAGACAACTTGGTTTCGAATGCAATTAAGTTTACTCAAAAAAGTGGCTCTGTTAGGGTCAAAGTCTATAAAGACGGAGAAGGAATT
>JAUQWR010000728.1 GCA_030835065.1 Candidatus Kapaibacterium sp. | reverse complement strand
CCAATTCAATCTGAAATTCGGCGGTTATGTCAAGTCAGAAACTGTTTATGATACAAGACAGATGACGAGCGCTCGCGAAGGACACTTTTCATTAATGCCTGAGAAAGAGAATTTGGACTTAAAAGGTGATGATGTCAATGATGCTCCACAATTTAATATGTTTGCAATTCAAACTCGTATGTTCGTCAAAGCTGATGGTCCTGGACTTTTTGGTGGTAAATCTACTGCTTACATCGAAGGTGAATTTTTTGGCAATACCGAAGAAACTATAAACATGATTCGTATGCGCCATGCTTATGTCGATTTGGATTGGGATAATTTCCAAGTGAAAGCAGGTCAAACTTGGCATCCTTTCTTCCCTGCTGATTGCGTTCCTGATGTTATTTCTTTTAATACAGGTGTACCCTTCATTCCATTTTCTCGCACTCCTCAATTGAGACTTACTCAAAAATTTGATGCTTTCAGAATTTCAGTTGCTGCTCTTACTGAAAGAGATTTCGCTTCGAATGGACCGGCTTCTACTAGTTCAAGATACTTGCGCAATTCTGGTATTCCTGAACTTACTTTTGGTATCTATGCTAATTATCCCGCTGTTTCTTTTGGAGTTACCGGTGGTATTAAATCTTTAAAACCATATAATGTTATTTCTAAAACTCCAAAAAATTTAAAAACTGAAGAAACCGTTAATTCTTATGCTGCTTCTGGATATTTCAAACTTGTTCTCGATAAATTCCAATTCAAAACTAATGTAATTTATGGTACTAATCTTACAAATGTTATGCAAATTGGTGGTTATGCTGTCAAAACACTCGATACTGCTAATGGCATTATTGATTATACTGCCTCAAAAACTATGTCTGTAATGGGCGAGTTAATGTATAGAGACGGCTGGGAAGTCGGTGTTCTTGGTGGATTTTCTAAAAACATGGGATACGACGATAATTATAGAGCTGATTTGACTTTTGGTCGAGCTTTAGATGTCGAACAATTATTTAGAATTTCTCCTCGTTTTGCTTATACTTACAACAAAACAAAATTCGGACTCGAACTTGAATATATGACTGCTACTTATGGCGTTCCAAATTCTAATGATAAAGGCAAATTTGAAGATACATATAATGTCTCAAACTTAAGACTTTTATTAGGTATTTTTGTTAATTTCTAAAACAAATTGAATTAAATCCTCACATTAGTTGATAAATTAAGCTGCCTCATTTTGGGGCAGCTTTTCTATTATTTATTAATCCATCGTTTCATTTTATTAAATCTTTTAAACAATTCATTAAGAAATGAATAATTTTGTTTGTTAAAATCAAAAAAATTTATATCTTGACATGTCAATAAATTAAGTTATTGACTATGAATTTAAAATGAAAATAATTTATCGGAGTTTCAATGAAACGTTACAAAATAGCATGGCTCCCTGGTGATGGAGTGGGAGTTGAAGTATTAGAAGCTACACGCATAGTATTTGACAAATTAAATTTTAATGCAGAATATATCCATGGCGATATTGGCTGGGATTTTTGGTGCAAAGAAGGTGATGCTTTGCCTCAAAGAACTATCGATCTATTGGGCAATGTCGATGCCGCTATGTTTGGAGCTATCACTTCCAAACCGGTAAAACAAGCAGAAGAAGAATTAATTCCTGAGCTCAAAGGCAAAGGTTTGATTTATAGATCACCTATAGTAAGAATGCGCCAGCTTTTCGATTTATATATTTGCTTGCGCCCTTGCAAAGCTTATCCAGGCAATCCCCTTAATATCAAAGATGATATCGATATGGTTGTTTTCCGCGAAAATACTGAAGACATGTATTGTGGCGTCGAATTTAATCCTGTTCCTCAAAAACTTTCTGATACTTTGATGGAATTGTCCAAACCTTTCGAAAGATTTGGCAAATTAAACAACGACGAATATGCAGTATCATGCAAAATTAATACTAAAAAAGGTTCAGAACGTATTATCCGCGCTGCATTCGAATTTGCTAAAAATGCAAATCGCAAAAAAGTTACTATCGTTCATAAAGCTAATGTTGTTCGCGCTACTGATGGTCTTTTCTTCGATATAGCCAAAGAAGTTGCTAAAGAATATCCTGAAATCGCTTGGGACGATGCAAACATTGATGCTATGACTATGTGGATGCTCAA
The DNA here is from genome assembly GCA_030835065.1 of Candidatus Kapaibacterium sp. Lineage (GTDB taxonomy): Bacteria > Bacteroidota > Ignavibacteria > Kapaibacteriales > UBA2268 > JAUQWR01. The sequence goes on along the minus strand of JAUQWR010000728.1, from coordinate 577 downwards.
AAATCCAAACAACTATGACGTTATGGTTGCTCCTAACCTTTATGGTGACATCATTTCTGATCTCGCTGCCCAAATGGTTGGTGGATTAGGTTTTGGATGCTCCGGTAATATTGGCTCTAAATTAGCTGTTTTCGAACCATCTCATGGATCTGCTCCAAAATATACTGGCTTATATAAAGTCAATCCTATTGCTACTATATTAGCAGGCAAAATGATGCTCGAATGGCTTGGCGAAATTGATATGGCTAAGAGACTCGAAGCTGCTACTGCAGAAGTTATCAAAGAAGGTAAAGTCAGAACTTATGATATGGGTGGATCGAATACTACTCTTGAAATGGGTCAGGCTATTGCTGATAAATTATAATATTCTTTAAAACAAAAACCAGCCCTTTGAAATTCAGAGGGCTGGTTTTATTTTTTTATTAAACTAAGCTATTGTTACTTCATTGCAAAGATAAACATCTTGAATAGTATTCAATAATTTTACACCTTCATCCATTGGACGTTGGAAAGCTTTACGACCCGAAATCAAGCCCGCACCGCCAGCTCTTTTATTAACCACAGCTGTCAGTGTTGC
>JAUQWR010000727.1 GCA_030835065.1 Candidatus Kapaibacterium sp. | reverse complement strand
TTACTAAAATTGATGAAAAAGAAGATAGTATTGCAGAAGAAATAATAATAGATCCAGCAAAGAAAAAATTAAGAATTAAAGCACAGACATATAGAAAAATATTCCTTTCTTTGGTAAAAGATATTAGAGTGATATTAATCAAATTGGCAGACAGGCTGCATAATCTTCGCACTTTGCATTATCTTAAACCCGAAAAACAAAAAGAAATTGCATTAGAAACTTTGAATTTTTATGTTCCTCTTGCTCATAGGCTTGGTCTAAGCAAGATAAAAATGGAACTCGAAAACCGTTCGTTTTATTATTCAGATAGAAATACTTACGAAGCTATACGTACATCACTAAATGAAAAAAGAAGAGACTTTATTGATTATATTAAAGTCTTTAGTGATTTGATTCAGAATGGATTGAACGAGAAGAATATTTCACACTATTTATCGATAATTCATAAACACGAATACGAAATATTTAGGATGATACAAGAAGGAAAATCGATTTCTGAAATAGATAATTTCTATTCTATGGTAATAATCATCCGCACAGAAGATGTTCATGAATGTTATAGGGCACATGGAGTATTAGCCAATACTTTTAATGCAGTCAGTTTTGTCGATTATATAGCCAATCCCAAATTAGACTGGTATAAGTCCTTGACTACCGAGTTGTTTGGACCAGATGGCAAAAAAGTAGAAATATTGATCAGAACAGAAGAAATGGAGAAAATTGCAGAAGAAGGATTTGCTGCAAAATTTTCTTTAAGATCCGGACGTATAAGAGCATTAGAGTTTTCTGATATAGATCTCGAGCATTGGGGCGAATGGATGCAGGATATAATCGAAGAAGAAGGCGAAAATGCTCCACATATGATTTGGGATTCTATAAAAGTAAATCTATTCGATCATGAATTAATTGTGTTCTCGAAAAATGGAGAGCAATATAAGATGCCCAATGGGGCGACTCTATTAGATTTTGCTTTTACAATTAATGAAGAAACCGGAATGCATTGTATTTCGGGCAAAGTGAATGGCTCAATTAAAGACTTATCGTATAAGATAGCGCATAAAGACCAAATAGAAATAATCACATCACCCAAAATAATGCCTAAGCCTGAATGGCTCGAATTTGCAGTTACACATAGGGCAGTATATTTTCTTCATAAATACTTCAAATCATATTCTGATATAAAATCTCCAAAAATAAAATTGAATGGCAATAATAAAATTAGTTCGAGGCTACTAATCAAAGGCGACGATCGGGAAGGAATGCTTCAGGATATTTCTTCTGCAATCGGAATGGCTAATATCAGAAGAGTAAATTTGGATTCCTCTGCCGGTTTATTTGCCGGAGCAATTACTATTGAAGTAGATAGCGAAGATGATCTTAATATGATTTTTACAAAATTGCTTATCGTCAAAGGGATTAGAGGAGTGGAAAGAATTGACGATTAGTCTCTTTCAGTTTTCAATTTGTAATTCTGTAAGCATAAATAAATCAATAATATAAGCTGGTTGCGGATTGTGAGTTTTAGCATCGGCTATTAAAAAAGTTTTTTTTAATTTTTCCTAAGAATAAATATTGTTATATTATAATCATGATGTGTGTTAATTGATTGTTAATATAAGAATAATCGTTTATTATGGAAGAAGCAAGACAAACAAGTGAGTTTAGTCCTAAATGGATGTTTTTGTTGATTTTATCACCTTTAGCATTATCCGCAATATATTTTTGGATCTCAAGATTTTTCGGTATGTCGGGTATGTCGTATGTAGATTATCTAAAATTTACGACTTTATTGACTGCAGTAGTTCCTGGAGGATATCAATTATATTTTTGGACTCAACGCAATAGCAATTTTTTCAAATCGAGATGTTTTAAGATATGGATCGATGATTATATACCTTTTTATCCAAGCTGGGTGTGGGTGTATAGTTTTATGTATTATGTTTTGATCGGTGCTTTTATGTTTGCAATACCAAGCATAGAGCAGGGAGTATATCTGATATTTGGCGGATTAGTACTTTTGGTAGTACAATGTTTGTTTTTTATTTTGATGCCAGTAGTCAATCCACCAGAATGGAGGCAATTCGAAGCAAACACTGTATCAAAGAAGTTTTTGAAATTTGTGCAGGGATTTGACGATGAAAATAATTGTTTTCCATCTATGCATTGTTCTTTAGCTACTTATATAAGTTTGGCTTTAGTACCAGTATTTGGATATTATGCATTTATTTTTATTTTCCTAATAGCAGTAAGCTGTTTGTTTACTAAACAGCACCAATTTATGGATGTTATTCCTGGAGTGGGATTAGGTGCAATAGTATTTTACTTATTTAATTAGAAAAAAAGAGGTTTCCTAGGGAAACCTCTTTATCGATTGTTTGTTTATGTGTTATGTGTTTTTCTATTAGTCTGCCGGATCGGGTTTATTTAGTTTTTTCATTAATAGATCGATATCTTTTACTTCTGGCATTTTCAATAGATCGTATATATTCCAATCGCGAATAATAACAACTCTAAGGCTTAATGGACTGCCGGGAACAGTTGGATTCAATTTGTTTGTATATTTATAATCTATATCAATACCTTTCCAGTAGTGACCAGCCCAAATTTCTTCTGTATATGTATTGTTGTTTTCAGTATTAAATGTGGAGCTGAAAGGCAAAAGTACCCAAGAGTTTAAGTTGTTTTTAGTATAAACCAAAACAGCGCCGTAATCTAAAACGTCTTCAGTTATTTCAGGTACATTAAGTTTTGTGTACCAATGAGCAGGTTCGTTAGTAGGAACCCATTGGTTTGGATAAATTGTATAATAAAACGAAATGACAGAATTATCTTCGGCATTATCAACCGGGCTTTCTTGATAATCGATGCAGGAAGTTAAGCTAAAAGTCATTGCTATCAATACAATTAATAGACCTAATTTTGTATGCTTTTTCATTTTAAACCTCATTTTAGTTATTTTTTGTTCTCATATATCATTACGCAAAATATTTCGTCATGTTACAAAAGATTTTAATAAATTGAATTTAAATATGAGACAATAATAAAATTGAAGTGTTATTGTATTTTGTTGGTTGAATAAATAAATACAAATATGAAGAAAATAATTTTAATCATGATATTTCTAGCTGCAGGAGTATTAAATGCTTCAGTAAAGGAAATATTTTTAGAGGTAAATCCCGGAGATTTCGAATATATATATAAGAACTTTTTGCCGGATATTTATGTTCCAGCCAAATTAACCTATCAAGGCAAAATCTACAAAAATCTGGAATTGAGGATTAGAGGTGATGATTCGCGATATTTACCTAAAAAATCATTGAAAATCAAATTTAATGATGGTGTATTTATAAATGGAAGATCTACTCTGAACTTTAATGCAGAATATTTAGACAGAACATATATTAGGCAGTATCTAAGTTCGAGAATTCTAAGAATGGCCGGCATACCTTGCTTTAATGTTGAGCATGTAAGGTTATATCTCAATGGTAAATTTTTAGGATTATATCTGATGGTAGAAAATGTGGATGATGAATATTTATCTGCCAATGGATTAGATCCCAAAGGAAATATGTATAAAGCCACCGAAGATGGCGCTTGCATGAGTAATGAAGATATACCTTGGCTTCATTGGGAGAAAAAGACGAATGAAGATACTGATTGGTTAGATTTGGATACTCTGATACAAGCCAGCTATGCAACTCCTGACGATAAATATTTGGAATTTACTAAAAAGAACTATGACTATAATTATATGATTAATACTATTGCTGCCAATATTGTAATAGCCAATGGTTCTACTTATTATCATAATTATTTTATGTACCATCATCCTGATACAAAAAAATGGCAGTACCTGCCTTGGGATATGGACAAAACTCTTCAAGGATATGGATGGGCACGCCCTTATCATGAATCCAGCGGTATAGCAGTGCCTGATAATCCATATATGGAGAGAGCATTAATCGATGATATTATGTTTGCTGATGTAATTAAAAGAGTAAATGAATTGAAATCGATACTTAATCCAGATGTACTTTTTCCAATAATCGATAGCTTAGTTACAGTGTTAGAGCCTTCTATATTAGAAGATACAACTGACGCAATTCCAGACAAAAATAAATGGATATCTGAAATTGGGAATGATAAAATATTTATAGAAAAACGTATTGATTATATGAATTTTCAGTTTGAGAATTATCCCAGAAGCTTCAAAATAAATAAAACTAGAGACACTGTGACACGCAATTTCAATATTTCTTGGAATAAATCAAAATCTCCCAGAAATAAAGAGATTACATATAAAGTGACTCTTAGCTCTCATTTGCGTATGACTGATACTGCACGAACTGTATATTATACAGGAATTAAAGATACTTTTATGCTAGTTGATGTGTCAAAATTAAAAGTAAATCAGCAATATTGGTGGAAGGTAGAAGCCTACGATGGAGAGTATTATACAGATGGTACTGATGATGTAAACTATTTCTGGTATTTGCCGGCTACTAAATTGCCTTGCGAAATAAATGAAAATATGGTGTTGAATAAAGAAAATTCACCGTATTATGTGGATTGTAATGTTACTGTTGGACCAAATGCCAAACTTACAATTAATAAAGGAGTTGTAGTTAGGTTCCATGATTCTACGCAAATTATGATAAAAGGCGGGCTAGAAGTAAATGGCACAGAAAATGAACCAGTGAGATTCCAAGCAGAAAATCCCAAAAATGCTTTCGCAGGCATTTTTGCAGACTATCCAAAAAAGGAAGTAAAAATTGATTGGGCTGAATTTAAAGAAGGTACTTTACGATCTATTCAATGTAAAGATTTTAAAGTATCAAATACTAATATTTGGGTGTTGAACAATATTGGTGAAAAGAAAATTGTGCAAGTTGTAGGTGGTACATTTGATTTTAGAAATAATATGATAAAATCTAGTGGGCAAGGCGAAGGTATGATTATTTATGATGTAGATAATCCAATTGTCGAAAATTGTAAGTTTTATAATGCCCCGGATATGGTAGAATATATGAAATGTCGTAATGGAATTATTAGAAATAATATGTTTGATTCTCCAAAGGATGATGCAATTGATTTTAATAGTACATCAAATACTTTAGTCGAAAACAACTTCTTTATAAATACATCTGATAAAGGTGTTTCTATTGGTAATGACGGCTATGGTCCTTCTGATAATAATACTATAAGACATAATGTATTTGTAAACTGTTTGTTTGGAGTTCAAATCAAAGATAGCTCTACAGCAATACTATACAATAATACATTCTACTCGTGTAATACCGGAATAGCACTAAATGTAAAATGGCTTGCCGGCGGTGGAGGTACTTGTATTGCATATAACAATTTGTTTAATAAATCAAAAACAAAGAATGTAACAGTTGATGAATTCTCAAAATTAGACCAGTCATATTCATTAGCAGATAATGAATTGTTGACCGGAGAAAATAATATAAAAGCTTCTCCTGAGTTTGTTGATGAATCCAATTACAATTTTTATCTAAAGTCAAATTCAAATTGTATAGATAAAGGCAAGCCTGGAGCAGAGCTAGATCCTGACGGCACACGAAAGGATATAGGAGCTTTTTATTTCGACAAATCGACGCCAAATATTGTAATAAATGAAATTAACTATAATTCATCATATGATTATGATACTGATGATTGGGTAGAATTATATAATCCAAATCCAGAATCAAAAAATCTATCTTGTTGGATTTTAAAAGATGCAAATGACGATAATAGTTTTGTATTTCCAGCAAATACTTGGATTGAACCAAATTCTTATTTGCTAATAACCAGAGATTTTGGTATGCTTAGAGATAGAAATAGAGCTATGACTAGATATATTGGCAATATGAAATTCGGATTTGATGCAGGTGGAGATGAAGTTAGATTATTTAATGCTGACGGCAAGCTAATAGATTATGTTAAATATGATGATAAATCGCCTTGGCCCACCGAATCAGATGGTGATGGTGCAACATTAGAACTAATTCATCCTTCATTGGATAATACTTTGCCGTCCAGCTGGCGAGCATCATCAGATCATGGTTCTCCATTTGCCAAAAATACAGTATGGAAGTATATTAGACCTGTAGAATCTAACAAATCAATTGTTAGTAATATGCTTGCTGTTCCAAATCCATGTGTGGATAGAACCAACTTCATTTTTTCATTGGATACATCTAGTTTTATAGATTTCAAAATAATTTCAACAAATGGAATTGTATTGAAAGAATTTAAAGAAATGGCTTATTCAAAAGGTCAAAATAGTGTAGAATTTAATTTTAAATCTTATCCTTCAGGAAAATATTTCTTGATAATTGAAGCTGAAGGCTGCCAGTATTACTATCCATTGGTAATTGCCAGATAAGAATTATTTTTTTTAGTTAAGATTTTCTCAATAAAACAAACCGTTTAATGTATTGTAGAGATAGGTCTGAGACCTGTCTCTACAAGAAAAAAGAGGATTTATAAAAGCCAATTTTTTTAAAATAGAATCGACTTTTGAGATAGCACCATTTATATTTACCTTTAAGATTTTTTATCTTTATATTAAGTTGTTGATTTACAATTAAATCATCTCTTTGTTTTTTGAATTTAATAAAAAATAATTTGCAAGAATTAACAATGTTAATTATATTTGCAGTGTTAAAATTATTAATATTGTTAAAACAGGTGGATAATGACAAAGAATGAGATTCAAGAACAAAGGATGAAACGCTACTTTATTGATGCTGCAAAGCGATATATTAAGGGTGAAGGCGTAAAAACAGTTACAGCAAGAAATATAGCCAACGAAGCAGGCTATTCTTATGCTACTATCTATAACTATTTCAAAGATATAAAAGAGCTGATATTTGTTTGTGCCAGCGAATTTATACAAGAAATAAAAGAGCAAATTCAGTTGGATACTGCAAAAAGCGAGCCCGGAGAGCAAAGGATTATCGCTGCGGCTAAGTCTTATTGGAGATATTTTATGCAGTATAAAGGTATTTTTGAATTGATGTTTTTAGAAACGATTAACGAAATTTCTGTCAATGAAAATATTTGCAAAGCAATTGATAATTTTATCGATGAAGAAATGGAAAATGATTGGGAAATAATTGCTAAAGAAAAAGATTTAAATTCTGATACAAAAAAAATGATGATGGATGCATATAAATCTACTTTAAATTTTTATCTATTAATGTATTTGAATCGTAGAATACCAAGTTCCTTTACAGATTTTGAAAAAGATATGAACTTGCGTATTAAGTTTATTCTTGAGAAATAATTTTTATTCTTATTCTAAATGGGCTGTCCAGTATAATTTGAAAAAATTAAATTGGGCAGCCTCTTTTATATTTGTATTCCTAAGAGCTATTTATGTGATTTTTTGTTCTTTGCTTTGCAATATGCATTTTTTTTACTAAGTTTAGTTTATTGCACAATCACTATGAGGGTATTATGAAAAAGTTTTACTATTTAATAATGATACTGGCTCTTGTCCTTGTATCTTGCTCAGGAGATGATGATAGTCCTTCTACTCCGAATAAACCAATAGAAGAATATACTAAATTTGAAGTAGAATATAGCCCTGGTGTCAAATTTTTCGATTTCGCCGATACTGTCAATATAGTTAAACTAAATGAAAAGAGTAACGGTAATTATGAGTTGGAAACTAAAGATAATAATAAATTTAAAGAACTAAAAACAGGTGAATTATTTGTTGTTGCCGGAAAAACATTAGGAGAAGTGAAACAAATTACTAATAATGGTAATCAGACAATCATCGAATTTAGAAAAGCCAAGCTAAACGAAGTAATAAAAAATGGGTCAATCAAATATAATTATGAAGTAAATTTCGATCGTGGTTTTATGCCTGAAGCCGTTTTCAAAGGAAAAGCATATAATATGATCCAAATTGCTAATAATGAATTTGAAGTTTCTATTCCTTACAAAGGATATACTTATACTGTAAGTTTTAAAATGGAAAAAGACAAAGCCGATGTCACTATTTCTGCAGAAAAAGAATTGGCAAAAGGATTGAAAGCTTTGTATAAAGC
>JAUQWR010000068.1 GCA_030835065.1 Candidatus Kapaibacterium sp. | reverse complement strand
TCATACTTGATTTGAATGATAGCAAAAGACTAAGAGCATTAGAAATGAACGTATTGACTTCAGGTGCTCGAAAAATTTTGATAGATCATCATATTAATCCGAAAGATTTTGTCGATTTGTATGTTGTCGATACCGAAGCTGCTGCTACAAGCGAGCTGCTTTATAGAATTTTCGATAAAGCAAAATCTACTTTTACAAGAGAGATGGCTATTGGATTATATACTGGTATTGCAACTGATACAGGTAATTTTAGATTCAACAGAACAGATGCAGAATTGTTGCATATGGCTTCAAAATTAATTGAATATGGTGCTGATCCTGTTGATATATACGAACAAGTTTATAATCAAAACTCTTTTAATGCTGTTAGGCTTCTTGGTATGGCAATTGCTAATATGGAATTGCACTATGATAATAGAATGTGCGTTATGAAAGTCTCAAATTATATGTTTGAATCTACAAATTCTGTAGAAGATGATGTTGAGAATTTCGTTGAAAAAACAATGAGCATTGAAGGTGTTTGTGTTGGCGTACTCATTACTGAAGTAAGAGCAAGAAATGAAGCAAGAGTCTCATTCCGCTCAAAAGGTGATATTCCTGTCAGAAAATTGGCAGAAATATTTAATGGAGGAGGTCACCTAAATGCTGCTGGTGCTAGAATTCACAATCTTCCTTTTGATGAAGTTGTTAATAAAGTGATTGAAGAAGCACATATTTTATTTTAAATATTTAACAGGGGATTTTATGAAAAAATTTACTTTGATTGCACTTTTGATTATATTATCTTCAAGCTTTGCCTTTGCTCAAAAAGGTAGTGCTTGGGAAAATCAAGTAGGCTTTGAGCTTGGTTATCAAAGCCCTAGCGGCAGAGTTGCAGATATCCTTAATTTAAGTGGTGGGTATGGACTTGCTGGTACTTATTATCGTCAGCTCGAAAGCAAAAATTTGTTTTTGTCTGCCAGTATTGCTTTTATTAGTCAAGGTACTGAAATTTCTTACTATGGTTCTAATGCAAAAAAAGATAATTTTTCGGTAACTTATCTCTCTGCTGGTATGAGATATAATTTTGATCTTACTGATATTCAACCATATGTAGGTGCTGAACTTTCTTATAATATTTTTTCTTTACCCGACGATATATCAACAGAATATGATAATTCATTAGGAATAATATTCAAAGCTGGTGCAAGATATCCACTTTCTCCATCAATGGACCTGGATGCTAATCTTAAACTACATAAAATGTTGTCTGATACCAAATGGGGTAATTTTGGAATAAATGTCGGAATATTCTTTGCTTTAGGTAATTAAAAAAAAACAGGGGCTTCATTTTCGAAGCCCCTTTTTTTTATGAACCGGATAAAGTCATTTCTTTTATTTTTAAAGTTGGACCTGATATTGCACTCTTCTTATCAGGATCATTACCTATCATTTCGATATTTTTAAGTATTGTTCCTAAATTTCCTGAAAGTGTAATTTCAGAAACTGGATAAGTCAATTCACCTTTTTCTATCCAAATGCCATAAGCCCCTTTAGATATATCACCTGAAGTTTGAACAGTACCCTGGCCAATTGTAGAAACTAAATAGAGTCCATTATCTACAGATTTGATAATTTCTTCAGGAGTAGATTTGCCAGGCATAAGCATAAAGTTAGTTACACCACTTGCATGCCCT
>JAUQWR010000067.1 GCA_030835065.1 Candidatus Kapaibacterium sp. | reverse complement strand
ATCAAACAAAATTGAAGATCCTTTACTTAAGCGCCAATGTAAAATTATTTACAACGAATATCTTGGCAAACAAGCCGATACAAATAAAATCAACAAATTGACTGAAATGACAAGCCAAATTGAATTAAAATATTCAAATTTCAGAGCAAAAGTTGGCAACAAACAATTAACTGATAATGATGTTGAAGATATTCTAAAATCATCTACTAATAGCAAAGACCTCGAAGCTACATGGACTGCCCACAAACAAATTGGTCCACTCGTAGCACAAGATATTATCGCTATTGTCAAATTAAGAAACGAAGTAGCAAAAGAACTTGGTTTTAAGAATTATCATGAAATGAGCTTAAAACTTTCAGATCAAGATCCTGAAGAAGTAAGCAAATTATTTGATGAATTAGATAATTTGACAAAAGATGCATTTGCATCATTAAAAAAAGAAATGGATGATTATTTAGCAAAACGTTGCAATATCAAACCAGAAGAATTAATGCCTTGGCACTATCAAAATAGATTTTTCCAAGAAGCTCCAGCTATTTATGATATTGATTTAGACAAATATTATAAAGGCAAAGACTTAGTAGTATTGACTCAAAATTATTACAAATCAATTGGTTTGCCTATCGAAGATATGGTAGCAAAAAGTGATTTGTTCGAAAAACCAAATAAAAATCAACATGCTTATTGCATCAACGTCGATAGAGATAATTTAGACATCAGAGTGCTTTGCAACGTTAAAGACAACTCCAAATGGATGGAAACTATGCTTCATGAATATGGTCATGCTCTCTACGAAAAACATTATGACAAGACATTACCTTTTGCATTAAAATCACCTGCTCATACATTTACAACTGAAGCTATTGCAATGATTTTTGGACGTAAAGCATCTGAATCAAAATGGATGCAAGAAAACTTAGGTATTAGTGCAGAAGAAGCTGCTAAAATCGATCCTATAGTTCGCAAATCTTTAAGACTTCAACAATTATGCTTCAGCCGCTGGTCGCAAGTTATGTATAGATTTGAAAAATCTATGTATGAAAATCCTGATCAAGACTTAAATAAATTGTGGTGGGATTTGGTAGAAAAATATCAAATGTTGAAACGCCCAGCTAATAGAAATATGCCTGATTGGGCTACAAAAATTCATATTGCTACTAGCCCTTGCTACTATCACAATTATCATTTAGGCGAATTATTTGCTTCTCAGCTTCATTACACTATATCAGAAAAAGTTTTGAAGGTAAAACCTGAAGATCTTATGAGCTATACTAACAAGCCTGAAGTTGGCAAATTCTTAATTGAAAAAGTATTTAGTGTTGGTACTAAATATTATTGGAATGAAATGATTGAAAAAGCTACTGGCGAAAAGCTTACTGCGAAATATTATGCTAAGCAATTTGTAAACTAAAATTTTTTCATATTGCTTTTATTATAGTTTTACTATTTAATGCTTGACTTTATTTGAAGGTCAAGCATTTTTTTTATCTATGATTAATTTAATCTTTTTACTAAAAGTTTAATAATTTAAACATTGATTCTGGAGATTGATGTTGAAGTCAGTATAAACTAGAACTATAATGAAAATGTTTGAAGTAAAATAAAAATGTTTGAAGTAAAATAAAAATGCTTGACCTAACTTAAAAAATGGAAGATCAAGCATTATTACATTTAATAATTTCAAAGATTACAATTTCAATTTTTTGAAAATCGATTCAGGGATATGTTTAATAATAAACATAACTAAACGCCAATAACCTGGAATATAAGCAATATCTTTTTTCTTTAGAATAGCATCGTAAATACCCTTGCCTACAGCCGAAG
>JAUQWR010000726.1 GCA_030835065.1 Candidatus Kapaibacterium sp. | reverse complement strand
GATAGCTATAGATTTTTTGTTTTCATTATTATATAAAACAAAGTCTAAACGCTTTCTTCCACAAGATAATATTTGGTTATGAATTGAAATAACGTTATTTGGGTCATGGATTTCTTTAAACCTGCATAATTGTTCATATACAATTCTTTCAAAATTGCTTTCTATTTTGGTAAGATTAAAAGGTTTTAAGGATAATTCTTGAGTTTCATCAATAAAAAAGTTGTCGGGAATAGAATCAAAAAAGTTTAAATAATTTGATAGTAATTTAAAACCATTTTGAAATTTTGAGTGGACGCAATATGTAAAATATTTTGCTCTACTAGTAGCAACATTAAATCTTCTAGAATCTTCGTAGAATTGAGTACCTCCTTGAATTTTAGTATCACCATCGACACATAATGATATAATAATAATATCTCTTTCATTTCCTTGAAATTCTTCTGGTGTACCAACCATTAACTTGTATTGATTTTCTAATTGCTCAAAATTAAATTCATTATCAATAAGCTCATCAATTTTTTCACACTGATTTCGAAGTAATGAAATAATTCCTATAGTATATGACTCTTTTAAATGTTTAGGTATATAATATTTGTTAGCCTGATTATCCTTATTTATTAAAGCTTTTAAAATTTCAATAACTTCCTTTGCTTCGGTTATGTTAACTTTATTTGTTCCTTTGTTATTCCTTTCAATTGATCCATCAACAAGTATCCCTTGAAAAGTTTTTAAAATCATTTTATCAGGGAGCTCAGTCATGATATTTAATTTACCATCTGGTTTATCGTCGTCAGAATAGAAATATTTACTCGTAAATTGAGCCAATTTGGGTAAAGATCTGAAATGTTCGTCTAAAAGTGTCTCGTTAATGGAAAAACTATTTTTATCTGATCTAATAAAATCTAAAATTGATGATTGAGTAGCATTTAACATCCTATTTTTACCAATATCATAAGAAAGATTAGCTCCAAGATAATTATTCCATGTTAGATTGTCATATTGCCTGCTTACACTAAAACCCATTCCAATTGATTTTAGTCCTAATTGTAAATGATCTCCTACTATGCAAATTTTTTTTGCCCTATAAAGTACTGGTATAATTTCAGCTAAATTTACTTGTGATGCTTCATCTATGATAACCAAATCAAATAGTTCTGGCTCAAGTGGTAATAGTTTACCAAGATCTCGAATTTCCGAAGTCCAAATTGGAAAAATATCAAGAATTTCTGAATAATCAATCAATGATATTTTATTTTCAATTATTTCAGTTTGATTTGAATTTAGTAATTTACTAAATTCACTAATGTAATTATCTTCAATCTTAAACAGATTATTGTACATATTATATTTATGAAAAATTGATATGTATTCTTTTTGCTTTATTTCAAGTTTATATTTTTGATTATCAATTCTTGTTCTCAGTTTATCGATGTCATTTTTTATTTTTTTATAGGATCTCTCAATCGAATTATATGCATCGATAATATCAATAAAGGATTTCCAAAATATTCTTACATTATCTTTTGTAAGTTTACTATTCGGAATATTTAAAAGTTTTTCTATTGATTTAATAAGTTTTAATATATATAATTCTCCAGATAATGATTTTGAAGATGATTTATTATATGATTCAAGATATCCTAAAATATTTTTAAATTGCTTAGTTTGAATTATGTGTCTAAAATTAAAATTTGATAAAATATTATCGAATGATTTTTCTAAATATTCATAATTCAATTGAAAATCATCATTAAATTTTTTTATATAAAATTGATTAGTTAGTTCGTTTATTAAATTTTCTTTTTCTTCTTTTATTTCTTTGTAAATTGTTGAAATATCAGATTCTAATTTATTTAAATCTTTATTGTTTATCAATTGTTCTGTTTTTGTTTGTAATCCTTTTTTTAACTTAATTATTGTTGATAAATAATTTTTTAATTCCGATTTTGAAGACCTGTTAAAGTAATTAACAAAATGTAATTGATCATGATCAGTATATAAATTTTTAATTCTCTCATTAATAATTTGGACAGCCGCAGGTTTTTGAGAACATATCAAAACTCTTTTTTTTAAGAGAATTGCTGTCAATAATATTGCAATTATTGTATGGGATTTGCCAGTGCCTGGAGGTCCTTGAATGTAACTTATTTCATTAAGCCAAGAAGAACATACTGCATTATGTTGTGTGGCCGATAATGATAATGGAATATTTCTATGAAGTATCTCTGAGTAATAGTCAAAATTATCTTCACTTTTGAATATAGTAGTATTTTGATTTAATGTATTTATTAATAATTTCTCTAATAATTCATTGCCAATATTATTTCTTTTTTCTAAAAGATTTATCATTTTATTAAGTTCTTCATAGGAAGATAATTGACTTGGAACTGTGTGAATGAACATTATAGGAAGAGTGTAGAATTGAAGTTCAGACTTTTGAAGATTATCATATTGTTTAGAAAGTTTTAATTCAGAATTAAAACTGTTAATATAATCTAAAAATTTTTGATTATCCCCTAATTCAATATCTTTAAAATAGCTTGTGTTTTTCAATTCATCAAAAAAGAATTGAGTTAATTCTTTAATCGCATTAATATCAAACAGATTGAATTCTGAAATTGATTGATCATATTTCTCAATAATCGTATTGACAGATCCCGGAAGCTCTTTTTCTATATCATCTTCATTTGCTTCATCTGAAGTTAGTGAAGAAAGTAAATCAATATTTAAACTTAGTGTTTTGCAATCTGGTCTTAATTCTAAGGATTTATCGTTTTCATTGATTAGGACATCTACTTTTATTAAAATTAGCGGCGAAGAATATATTTTGGAATTTTTACCAATAATATTGCCAAATCCAATAAAAATCCCTGTATCATTATGTTTTTCATATATTTTATTCAATCTTTGTAATAATCTGTATTCATGATTATGAGTTTCAAATAATAAGGAATTATTTTCCAGTGGAACTAAGCATTTGAATTTTCTATTGAAATAACATTTATTAAAACCATTTCTTGTAAAGATTTTTCTGCTTATATCTCTTAGATAAGATAGATAGGAAATTACTAGCTTTGTATCTTCAATCTTTTTATCAAACATTTTATAAGCCCCCAAAATCATGAGGATTCTTAATTTCTTTCAAAACATCTTCTATCTTATTAATTATTACTTTCTTTTGATCATTTTGATCAATTTTGTATTTTTCAATGAAGTCATGTAGGACTTCTTCAAATTGTTTTAAAACTAATTGATTTTTATTCGAAATGGATGTAAAATTATTATTAAGGTTTTCTAATGCACTTTTATGATTTGATAGAGATAATGCAAACTCATCATGATTGATTTTATTAGTTTTATTTATTTGTTGAATTATTACTTTTGAATAATTAATTAAATTCAAGTTAGTATCTTTTTTAAAATTATCAATTAAATCAACTAATTGGGATTCAAAATTATTTTGCTTAATAACAATATTATTAAATAATTGTTCTAATAAAATTAATTTTTCATATAATTCGACATTTTTTAATTGAAAATCAATTAATATTTTCAGTTGATCCTTTTGTTTTAAGAAAAGAATAAATACAAATATTGCAACAAACAATATAAGTAGAATTGATGTAATAACTAATGAATCCATATAAATCCTCAAAATTTATTTATTTACAAATATACTTCAATTAAAGTCAACATTTGTCATGTTGTAATTTAATTAAGATACTGAAATAAAAAAAATATTTTTCTACACAGTCTTCTTATACATTATAGCTGCTAAGCTATTGATTATTATAGCATATATAATTAGTATGTATATATATCCGATTATCTCTTTCAATCCTGCTCCTTTTAGCAATATCATCCTTACTGCATCTATAAAGTATTTTAATGGATTGAACATTGTGATTGTTTGTGCCCAACCCGGCATGTTTTCTATGGCTGTAAATAATCCTGATAATAATATGAATATTACTGTAAAAAACCAGGTCAAAAACATTGATTGTTGCTGTGTTGCTGCTATATTGGATATAAAAAATCCTATTCCAAGTACTAAAACCATAAATACTGATGCAAATATATAAAGATCGAGTAAACTACCAATTATCGGTGTTTGGTAGAATAGCTTGGCTACTAATAATCCAAAACCCAATTCAAATAGCCCGATTATCCAAAAGGGTATCAATTTTCCAATTATTAATTCATGTTTTTTAATTGGAGTAACATTTAATTGCTCGATAGTGCCGATCTCTTTCTCTTTAACTATATTCATACCCGATAGAAATAAACCTGCAATCGATACCAAAAGTACAAGCAATCCCGGTACCATAAATGTTTTATAGTCCAATTCCGGATTGAACCAATTTTGATTAACTATTGATATAGTTTTCAACTCAGGATTAATATATTCTTTACTTATAATGGATAGATATTTATCGCGAAATTCTGAATTGTAATCAAAAATCACAGACGAAGCATAGTTAATAATAACAGCTGCCCTTGCTCCATCAATAGCATTGACAACAAGCATGATATTTGATTTGTTTTCTCTAATCAAATTTCTTTCAAATCCATTTTCAATATTTATATAAACATCAGCTTTGTCGTGCCCAAGAGCAGATTCAGCCTCTTTCTCTGAATTTGCATAAACAGACAATTTGAAATAATTTGATGCAGAAAATTTGTTGATTAGTTCTCTGCTTGTAGAGCTTTTATCCATATCGATTACGCAGATTCTAATATCTTTCATTTCATAAGTAGCTGCTTGTGCAAGTATAAGTAGCTGAATTATTGGCATTACAAATATTATTCCGAGCATTGTTCGAGTTCTAAATATCTGCTTAAACTCTTTTTTTATGATAATTTTTATATTTCTCATTTTATAACCTGATCTTAAATTTTTTCAAACTGACTAAAATGAAGAATGTAGTAAATCCAATCAGTATTAGAATTTCTTTCCAGAGGTCAAAAAATCCAGATCCTTTGAGCATAATATCTTTTATAATAATATTGAACCACTTTGCCGGAATAAGATGAGTAAACAATTGGAGTGCCAAAGGCATATTTGCAATTGGAAAAATAAACCCGGATAAAAGCATGGTAGGCAACATCAAGCCCATCAATGAAATCATTAATGCAATTTGTTGGCTCGAAGTAACACTTGAAATAAGAATACCTAATGAAAGAGAGGTCGTGATAAAAAGCATACCAACTGCGAATAGCAAGACTAAACTTCCTTTGATAGGCACATTAAATACAAAAACGCCTAGTAGTAGAATTATAATTGCATCGACTAATCCAAGAAGCAAATAGGGGCATACTTTAGCTATAATTATTTGAATTGGCTTCATTGGAGATGCTAAAAGTATCTCCATAGTCCCTAATTCCTTTTCTCTAGTAATTGAAATCGAAGTCATCATAGCTGCAACAAGCATAAGAATAATGGTAATCAGACCTGGAACAAACATATATGCACTTTTTGTGTTTTCATTATATCTCATTTTTAATTCAGTATTAATAACAAATGGCATTTTGGCATTATTATTAATTTCCAGATTGTAATCCATCACAATTTTGCTTGTATAGTTTAATAGTGTATTGGCTGTATTCGGATCGCTTGCATCAGAGATAATTTGAATATTTGCATGCATTTCAGAATTTAGTTTATATGCAAAATTTGTTTCAAATATAATAACTTGCTTTACTTTGCCCAATCTAAAAATATCTTCAATTTGATTATATGAATCAAGATTTTCATATAAAATAAAATATCCAGAAGATAAGAGTTTTTCAGAAATTTTTTGAGTTACTTCATCTTTAGAATTATCTAAAATCGCAATTGGAGCATTTTTAATTTCATTCGAGATAGCAAATCCAAAAAGTAAAATCAGAATTGGAGGCATTCCGAATAGAACCAATAAAGTTTTTTTATCACGCCAAATATGATAAAATTCCTTTTTAACAAATTCCAAAAACCTATTCATCAATTACCTCTAGCAATTTTTTGGAAAACTTCATCCATATTATCTGCAGAATAAGAATTTTTGAGTTCATTGGGCGAACCCAAAGCTACAATTTTACCGGCATTCATCATTGAAATTCTTTGGCAATATTCGGCTTCGTCCATGTAATGAGTAGTAACAAAAACAGTTACGCCGGAATCAGCAGCTTCGTAAATTAATTCCCAAAACTGACGCCTGGTAATAGGATCAACTCCGCCTGTAGGTTCGTCCAAAAAGACTATTTCCGGAGAATGAATAACAGCAACCGAAAAAGCAAGTTTTTGCTTCCAACCGAGCGGCATTTCTCTAAGTAGCTTTTTAGCACTATTTTCAAGCCCAAATTTCGAGATTAATTCGTTTGTTTTGTGTGTGATTAGATTGTTATTAAGCCCATATATTCCGGCGTAAAATTGAATATTCTCTTTAAGATTTAAATCATCATAAAGAGAGAATTTTTGACTCATGTAACCGATACTTTTCTTAATTTTTTCAGTGTCCTTATAAATATCAAAACCAGCAATTTTGGCTTTTCCGGCACTAGGTTTCGAGAGCCCGCAGAGCATTTTCATAGCAGTTGATTTGCCTGCGCCATTAGCACCCAAAAAACCGAATATTTCGCCTTTTTTTACATTAAAACTAATGTCGTCCACAGCTCTAAAGCTTCCAAAATGCTTACTCAAATGCTCAACTTCTATCGAAAATTCATTATTCATTTGCTACTCCAAGCATTAGTTCCATAAAGCAGTCTTCGATATTTGGATTGATTTCAGATATTTCATTAATTGATAAGTTACTCGATTTTATATATTGCTGAAGAGCTTTGAAATCAATTAGATTATTTTTAAAAGTAAAATGAATGGATTCCCCAAATGGGAAAGCAGAGTGGCAATATTCATAGTTTTTAATTATGTTGAGCATTTTACCAATTTTATCAGTTGTAATTTTGAATAATTTGTGTTTGAAGTTTGAAATAATTCCGGCGGGACTGTCTATGCCAAGAATATTTCCATTTTGTATGAGAGCAATTCTATCACATAAACCAGCCTCATCCATATAAGGAGTAGAAACAATGATAGTAATTTTCTCATTCTTAAGTT
>JAUQWR010000010.1 GCA_030835065.1 Candidatus Kapaibacterium sp. | reverse complement strand
TGTTGAGTCTGGATTGGACATCCCAAATGCAAATACAATGATAATCAATAATGCAAATAATTTTGGTCTTGCAGAATTGTATCAATTGAGAGGAAGAGTAGGACGTTCGAGCGCTCAAGGCTTTTGCTTTTTAGTAGTTCATCGCATTGGAAGAATGCCAATGAAAGCATTACAAAGACTTCAAGCAATCGAAGAATTTACTGATTTAGGATCAGGGCTTAAACTTGCTATGCGCGATCTTGAAATAAGAGGCGCTGGTAATTTGCTCGGTCCTGAGCAGAGCGGTTTTATTAATGAAATTGGTTTTGACTTGTTTCATAAAATTTTGGACGAAGCTGTTCAAGAACTTAAGGCTAGTGAATTTAAAGAAGTATTTAAAGATGATATTAACGAGGATGTACCTCTTTTCAAAAATGATGATATATCAATTGAACTTTACTCTGATGCTTTTCTTCCCTCAGATTATATTGAAAATGATACAGATAGATTTGAATATTACAAAAAGCTTTATAAAACCGAAACTAATAAAGATCTTGAACTAATTATTGAAGAATTAAGCGATAGATTTGGGAAACTTCCGAGACAAGCAAAAGAGTTAATTTTTGCAGTAAAACTTAGAATTGCATCTTTAAATACAGGATTTACAAGAATCATTCTTGGTCCTGATAAATTAACTGCTGATTTTCCTGATGCTAAAGATGAAAGATATTATAAATTGGCATTTCCACATGTAGTTGAATACTTGAATACAATAGCTTTTGTTTCTTTAAAACAAACTAAATCTAAGCTGATTATGCAGGCGCACATAAATGACCGTAATCAAGCAATCGAACTAATGTGGAAAATTAAAAAGACTATTGAAACATTAGACACGGATTATTAAATCCGGTCTAATATTTCTCTCATTTTATTTATATTTGTTTTAAAATCTCCAGAAAATAATCCTGAACCACTAACCAGCATTGTGGCTCCAGCTTTGGCAATTTTTTCTACATTGTCATTTTTTACTCCGCCATCTACTTCGATTTCGACATGATTAAGTCCATTTTTATCTAAAAATTCTCTAAGATTTTCAGCTCTTTTCAAGTAAGACTCAATAAATTGTTGTCCTCCGAATCCTGGATTTACAGACATTAATAGAATAAAATCACTATATTCGGCTGCAGAAAATGCATATTCTAAAGGAGTAATCGGATTTAGTGCTATTCCTGCTTTTTTATTGAATGATTTTATAAAAGATAATGTGCGATGAAGATGTGGTACAGCCTCGGTATGGACTGAAATCATATCTGCACCGGAGTCAGCAAAATCAGGTATATATCTATCAGGATTCTCTATCATCAAATGACAATCAATTGGAAGCTTTGTATATGGTCTGATGGCTTTTACTATCATTGGACCAATAGTTATGTTTGGAACAAAATGACCATCCATAACATCAACGTGAATAATATCTGCTCCTAATTCTGAACACATTTCTACATCTCTGCCTAGATTTGCAAAATCTGAAGACAAAAGCGAAGGTGCAATTTTATATTTTTTCATTTTTCATTTTTTCAAATTAAACATTAGCAAAATTAAGCTTAAATTCTTAATTGATAAAATTTTTCTGAAAATCTTACTATCTCTCCACAATCACCGGCACACAATCATTTCTGCCATTGTACTTCACAATAATGAAATATACACCGCTGGGTGCGTGAGAGCAGTTCCATTCAATTTCTGCCTGGGCATGTCCCCATTTTATTACTCTCAGATTTTCTTTACCTTCGATTCTTTCGCCATAGGTATTATAGACACCATTTAATGATTCTTCCAGATCGAAGCTTTCATCGTAAGATATCCGGCTACGAACCACATTCTTGCCTGGCATAGGATAAGATGCTGATGCATAAAAATGCTTTCCATATTTTATTTCTGTATCGTTTGTTACTGATACTGGCATTACTTTGGGCAACATTCTATAATATGTTAGTGGTCTTAGACTATCTCGCATTTTTACTAATGCTACATTTCCTTTAAATATTACTGATTCAAACTCGGGACGTCCATAATCCCATGCTGCATCTTGCCATTTTCTTAAGTCTTTGGGATCTGTATTCTCTTTGAATATTTTACTTCCTACTAAATATAATTTTTTGGATATTTCCATCAAATGCATTCCCCAGCCTTCTGAATCATAATATAATGTATCTATTACATCTCGCTTTCTGTCGTATAAATACAATATATCCGGATTTGATACCACGAAAAACAATGAATCAAGGTTGCGTTCATAACATTGAGCTACTCGCGAAAATCCATCTATTCTATGTTTTACTGTATATGTTCGTCCGCTATCTTTTGTTTCTCTTATTTCTATTCTATCTTTCGGACTATTTCTATTATCTTTGGCTGTTGCTAAGTATAAATATTCTTTTAAATTATCACCTAACACATATTCCACTGAATACAATGTATCTTGATAAAGAAATTCTACTTCCTTTAAACTTGTATCAAATA
>JAUQWR010000725.1 GCA_030835065.1 Candidatus Kapaibacterium sp. | reverse complement strand
TAATCAATACAGCTCCATCTGTGAGAGTCGCAATCGGAGAAATGCTGGATTATCCTGTGGGGAGCAGAGTAACTGGAAAAATGGTTACCGCTCTAAAGAAAATGGGATTCGATTCTGTGTTGGATACAGACTTCGCTGCCGATCTTACTATTATTGAAGAAGGGCACGAATTGCTCTTTAGACTTAAAAAAGCATTTATGGAAAAGGAAAAAGTTGCTTTACCAATGATTACTTCTTGCTCGCCAGGCTGGGTGAAATTTATCGAACATATGTATCCAGAACACTTGCCACATTTATCATCATGCAAATCCCCACAACAAATGTTTGGTGCTTTAGCTAAGACATATTATGCCGAAAAAATGGGATTCAATCCTGAAGATATTATTTCTGTATCGGCTATGCCTTGCGCAGCTAAAAAATACGAAGCAAATAGACCTGAAATGAAATCAAGCGGATTTCAGGATATTGATGCCGGACTTACTACCAGAGAATTAGGACACATGATAAGGCAGGCTGGTATTGATTTTAAAGATTTGCCGGATTCTGATTACGACAGAATTATGGGTGATTCTACTGGTGCTGCAGTTATTTTTGGTACTACTGGCGGGGTTATGGAAGCTGCTTTGCGTACTGTTTACGAAGTTATTACTGGTAGGGAAGTGCCTTTTGATAATCTTAACATAATACCAGTAAGAGGCTTGGAAAGTATTAAAGAAGCTACTATCAAACTTGAAGGATGCTTGGAAGCTTGGAGCTTTTTGGAAGGCATTGAACTGCATATTGCTATTGCACACGGCTTGAAAAATGCTCGTATTATTATGGATCAAATCAAAGAGGGCAAATCACCTTACCACTTTATCGAAATTATGGCTTGCCCGGGCGGGTGTATTGCTGGTGGTGGGCAGCCTATCCCAACTACAGACGAAGTAAGGAAAAAACGTATGGCTGCAATCTACGAAGAAGATGAAAGCATGCCAATTAGAAAATCTCATGAAAATCCTGAGATCGCCATGATTTATAATGAGTTCTTCCCTGAAGGACCTTTGGGGCATAAGTCTCATAAATTGTTGCATACTCATTATACTAAACGTAACAGATATTAATCTGATAGAAAATTGCCTTTTGGGACATAGCGCAAATCTTCAACGGGTACCGTTCTTTTGGCGGTCCCCGTTGTTTTTTATAATAAAATTTATTTATTATATTCTATATATAAAATTTGATATTATTTAAGGATTAGTTTATGCTTAATATTGCTTTGTTTGGTCCTCCGGGTGCTGGTAAAGGTACTCAATCTGAGTTTTTAGTTAATAAATATAAGCTCTTTTATATTTCGACTGGTGATCTACTTAGGAAAGAAATAAAAAATCAAACAAAGTTAGGTGTTGAAGCTCAAAGCATTATCGCTGAAGGTGGGCTTGTTTCTGACGAAATTATAGTACAGATTATAGAAAAAACAATTACTGATAATTTCGATTCTAATGGCTTTTTGTTCGATGGTTTTCCGAGAACTTATATTCAGGCATATATTCTCGAAGGATTGATGCTTAAGCTTAATACTTCTTTGAATTGCCTTGTTAGTCTTAATGTGCCGGAAGATGTGTCCACACAAAGATTGCTCGATAGAGGTAAAACTTCGGGGCGGAGCGATGATAATGAGATTGTAATTAGAAATAGATTGAGAGAGTATAACGATAAAACTCTCCCTGTTTTGCAGTTCTACAAGGATAAAGGAATTTATAAGGAAATTGATGGTACAAAGTCTATTGAAAATGTAACCGAAGATATAAATCATATAATCAAAGATGAACTGAGCAAAAGTTTGCTCAATATTGTATTATTTGGATATCCAGGTTCTGGTAGGGGCTCGCTCGGCAAGGCTTTAGCAAAAGAATATGGGCTAGAATATGTTGCTACTGGTGCTATGCTCGATAGCGAAATAAAAACCGGATCGGAAATTGGGAATAGAATTAAAGAATTGTATGAAAATGGTCAGTTAGTGCCCGACGAAATTGTTGTTCAATTGATTGAAAAAAAATTAGCAAACTCTAAAGACATTAAAGGATTTATTTTTAAGGGATATCCACGAACATTAGTTCAATCCTATATTCTTGACGGGCTATTGAAAAAACATGGATCTGCAATTTCAAAAATTATTGAAATTGAGGTTCCTACTCTAGAATTGATAAAAAGATTAGATGCACGCAGCAAGACAGAAAGTGCTATGCCTTATGATGCCAGTACTGCCCGAATTGTGCAAAGACTGCAGGAGCATGAGCAGAAAACTATACCGGTTATTGAGAAATATAATCAATTGCATGGAGTAACAAAAATTGATGGATTAGGAAACTTCGAAGAAGTATATAAGCGTATTGCTTATGAAATTGAAAATGGATTTAAGAATTTAAGGTAAAAGTATAAAGGACTGTTTTATCTGCTGAGTAAAGTTTATAAAACAGTCCTTTAATTTATTTTATTCTACAATGAATTTTGTTCCCGCAAAAATATTTGCATCGTTACTATTTGGGACTATATAGTAAGCTCCTTTTGCATAATTACTAACATCAATTTGGATTTGATTCTCATATTGTAATTTAAATTTTGAGACTAATTTGGCATTAGAATCGAAAATTAAAAATTCACTTATGTTTGTATAGTTGGAGTTCTTTATATTAATATAATTATTGGCAGGTATTGGATTAATATCAAGCCAATTATCCTTTTTTTCTGTAGCATCTATTGAATTAATGTCTAAATCTATAATAAAAGTACTAATAGTTGAATATTCTTTTAAGCTGTCAGTGTCTCTGCCAACAACAATTAATTTCCCATCCGAACGCTGAAAAACTCTTTCAATTTTATAACTATAAAATTCCCCCCATTCATATGTTCTTTTAATTCCTCCATTCTTATTTATATGAATCATATGATACTTTGTTTTGCTTACAATATCACCTGGCTCTTTGTATTGTTTTACTCCATACAAAATAAAACTCCCATCATTAAGTCCGGCTACATATGATAAATGAACTAATGTATCTGTTGAGATTAGGTAAGAATCAATTAAAGTAAAATCTTTGTCATATTTATTAAAATATGTCCATTTATAATTATCTTTTTTCAGACTATAATTTGTTGAATAGAATTCATTGTTAATTAAACTAAACGAGAAAAAATTATTACTTATTGAATCTTTTAAATAATTTAATACTCTTTTACTAGAGAAATTTCCATTAATAATATTTTTTTTAACGTAATTAATATCATATTCATACGTAAATATTAAAGAATAAATATGTTCATCATCTTTATTAAGTATTCTAAAGGAACTTATTTGTGCAAAATCATCTTTGCCTTTCAAAGAATATGATGTATTCATTTTATTGCCATTTTTATCCCATAAAAAGGCGATACCCATATTATCGCTAATATAAAGATAATCAAAGCAATAGGAGACTAGGGACACTCCTGGATAAGTAAATCTTGTAACGTTACTTGTATCTTTATATGAATTAATTAAATGACCATTTTTATCAATATAATGAATATATGGAATTAAAAATGTTTCTTTTGTATTTTCTTTATAAACAACATGTTTATTTAAATCGATAATGCGATACATAGTATCCGCAATAAAATAGTTGTTTAAATTTTTACTTAGAGAATTAAATTGAATATTTAAAGAATCAATTTTTAGAATATTTACACCATTTGAATCATTCACAAAGAAAATCTTATTTAATGAATTATCAAAATTATTAGTAGCGAGTACAGCAACAATCAATTTGTTATCAAAAAAGTCACAATCATTAAAAACCAAATTATGATAATAATTGGATGAATATGTACATTTATTAATAATATAATTTGGATATTCTTCAGCATTCAGATATCCAAAAGATAGAACTGAAAAAAGTATAATATTAAAATATTTCATTTTAAATCCCTCTTTTAAAATATTAAAGTTGATTGTAATATTCCTGAATAAAACCTTAACCAAATGCTATAAAAAGTGCTTAAGTCAATTTTTCATTGACTTAAACAAATATATTCATCAATTAAGTAATAAACAAGAAGAAAAAAATTGACTTAAAGAAATAATGATAATATCATATAATATTAATGATTAAAGATTATTTGCGACAAAATTATAAAGGTTTTTAAAAGAGAATTTTTCAATAATTTCATCACTCAATTTCAATTCACTTATTAATAATTCAATCATCTCTGGGTAAGTCTCAACTCCAATAAAAGGACTGGCATCGATACCATCATAGTCTGCTCCAAAGCCAATAATATCTTCTGCACCTAAATTCAAGAAATGCTCGACATGCCGAACGAATTTAAATCTGAGATTTTCGTCATTATTTCCTAAAAATTCAGAATATAAATTGATCCCAATAAATCCTTTACGATTGATTATTTCCTGAATCTGATAATCAAATAGGTTTCTTGGAACAGGGCAAATAATATTTGAATTGGAATGAGAAGCAATAAAAGCTTTGTCTGTAGCTTTACAAACATCATCAAATCCATTTACGTTAAGATGAGAAACATCAATAATCATATTGATTCTCTCCATTTCTTTGACTACATCTTTGCCGAAATTAGTTAATCCATATTCTTCGTAAACTCCGTCTCCAACAAAGTTGCGGTGGTTCCAAGTAAGAGTCATTGCCCTTATACCGGCTTTATAAAAGGCGTATAAGTTATTGATATCGTTTACAATCGGAGAAGCGCCTTCGAGAGAAAGAAGAATATTAACTTTATCTTCATCGAGGTCATTTTTGGATTGCACATGAACGACATTATCAGGCTTTTTAGCCAAAAAATTACCAATATGCCTAAAAGCAAAAGCTAAGGCGGAGTCGCCGTTAATTCTTTCAGGAGTGAATATAGCAAAGAATTGAAGCAATCCACCGACAGACTGAAATTTATCTAAGTTCCAATGAGATTTAGCCGAATAAAAGGGATTATCTTCAAATGCAGTCAGTGTATCGCAATGTGCGTCTGCAACTTTCATGATTTTTCACCGTTATATATAAATAAATGATGCAAATTATTGCACTTGATTTGTTAAATTTGCGTCTAAATTATGATATTTTTATTAATAATTGAAACGAAAATTGAAAATGAATGCTAAAAAACTTATTTGGGTATTGGGAAGCTTACTAATTATAAGTGGATTGGGACTTGCATATTTTGTAACGAGCTCAAATGAGGCAATAAGTCAGAACGAAAATCATTCGAAGCAATTCAGATATGTGCAAAATGATGCTTATGGATATGGAGAAAAACTCGAATATAAAGTTGGTTATAAGTTTATAACTGCCGGATATGGCTACTTTCATATTCAACCCAAGCCGGTATATCGTTACGGACGTGAATGCTATGACGTGAGATTTGAAGTAAAATCTCTCGAAAGTCTCGAGTGGGTTTATAAAGTTCAGGATAGATATCGCACTGTATTAGATGCTGCTGGTATTTTCCCTTGGGAGTTTGAGCAAAATATACGCGAAGGAAAATATAAAAGAGATTCTAAAGCTGAATTCGATCAATATAATAATTTAGCAAAAGTCAAAGGTAAAACTTATAAAACTCCTGAATACGTACACGATATTGTTTCTGCTTTTTATTATGTAAGAACCATGGATTTGAGAAATATGAAAAATGGTTCGGTTTTCTATATGAAGCATTTCTTTGATGATACTACTAACTCATTAGGTGTAAAAGTAATTAAACGCGAAACTATTGAAGTGGAAGCCGGGAAATTTAAGTGTATTGTTATTGAGCCTCTTGTTGTGCAAGGTGGTTTGTTTAAAAACGAAGGTAATATTTTTATTTGGGTTACTGACGATGAAAGAAAGATCCCTGTCAAGGTTGCTACTAAAATTTTAATTGGCTATGTTGGTGCAGAATTAGTTAGATATAGCGGCTTGAGAGGACCAGTAAATGCGAAAGTCAATTAGTCTATTATTGTTGTGTGTATTATTCATTAATGCAAATTTGATGTTTGCAGCAGATAAAAATGAATTATATAAATCGATTATTGAGAAATATGGTTCTTTGAAATCAATTTCTTTTAGTTTCAAATCTGCAAAAGGACCATCAATATCAGGCAGCATAAAAGCTAAAAAAGGCAACAAATATATTTTGAACTCATTCGATAGGCTGATTACTTGCGACGGCAAAACAATTTGGAACTATTCACCAAAAGATAAAAATGTGATAATTACTGAATATACTGACGACATGACTAATTCTTCACTCGAAAAACTTTTTTTTGGGACATTGACTAATATGTCCCCAATAGAGTTGAAAGAAGAAAATTCATCAAAAAACGGTTCGTCATATGTTTTGAAACTAGCGCCTAAGTCCAATTCTAATATAAAAGCAATAACTTTATGGATTAGCAAAGATAAAAATGATATCAAAGCTATTCAAATCAAAACTAATGAAAGCGAAACAAAGTGGATATTGACAAACGTAAAAATTAATTCAGAATTGTCGGATAAATCGTTTAAATTTGTTGTCCCAAAAGGGGCAGAAGTAATTGATATGAGATAAATTGGAAAAGGTAAAATGAGTTATATATTGGCAATTGAATCATCTTGCGATGAAACTTCGGCGTCTGTTGTAAAGGATTCCGAAGTTTTAAGTAATGTAATATCTTCTCAATATTTTCATGGCAAATATGGTGGAGTGGTACCTGAATTAGCCTCAAGAGCACATTTAAAAATAATTTCAGATATTACCGAAGAAGCATTGACAAAAGCATCGCTTAGCATAAATGATATTTCGGCATTAGCTGTTACTTCAGAGCCTGGATTAATTGGTAGTTTGATTGTTGGATCTAATTATGCAAAAGGTTTATCTTTGAGATATAATTTGCCTCTGATTCCGGTTAATCATATTGAGGGACATATATTTTCAGGTTTTCTTCATGAAAAAAATGCAGAATTCCCTGTTGTAAATTTAGTTGTGAGCGGTGGGCATACAGCTATATTTTTGGTCGAATCTTATAGTAAATATTCGATTATTGGACTTACACGCGATGATGCTGCTGGAGAAGCTTTCGATAAAATTGCCAAAATGATTGGGCTTACTTATCCGGGTGGACCGCTTATTGATCAATTTGCAAAATCTGGAAACCCTAAAGCTTATGATTTTCCAAGATCTATGATTCATTCGCATGATTATGATTTCAGTTTTAGTGGTTTGAAAACTTCTGTAAGATACTTTATCAGAGATAAATTCCCTGATGGTGTACCTGAAGACAAATTGCCGGATTTGTGTGCTTCTGTTCAATCTGCAATAGTAGATGTTTTGGTTCATAAAACAATCAATGCTGCCAGAGATAAAAAAGTGAAAGGTATAGTGATTTCTGGGGGAGTATCTGCAAATTCACAACTTAGAGCAGATATGACAATAAGAGCAGAAAAATATGGTATAAAATCTTATGCTCCTGCAATGGGTTTTTGCATGGATAATGCTGCCATGATTGGTTTTATTGCTGAAAAGCGTTTAGCTGAACTCGGCAGAGAG
>JAUQWR010000066.1 GCA_030835065.1 Candidatus Kapaibacterium sp. | reverse complement strand
TTTTTCTTTGATAATAAATAAATATTATCTAAATTAATCGAAATAATTTTTTTATTATTTTCTTTATATAA
Organism: Candidatus Kapaibacterium sp.; assembly: GCA_030835065.1. Lineage (GTDB taxonomy): Bacteria > Bacteroidota > Ignavibacteria > Kapaibacteriales > UBA2268 > JAUQWR01. Next base: position 1,879 of record JAUQWR010000066.1, on the reverse strand, counting down.
ATATTTACATCTGTAGATATTATATTTTTTTATTTTGTAAAACTTTTTGGAAATGTATGAGTGTTTCGATACTTGATTGTTTGTTCGATTAAGTTCAAGGTGGATATAGGCCAAACTTTACTATGGGGTTTGTCGGATTATGGTCTATCTAAATGGAAACATTAACACTCAGCCGACTTTCAGATATTCTGAAGTCGAAGTCATCTGAAGATAATTCAGATAGTTCCAAAACTTGGAAGCGCTTGCTTGCATCATCGATGCTCGCTATGTCCGATGTTCTATTTGTATGTCTCTCTCTCACTATTGCTCTCGCTATCAGGCAGATTACTACAAGCGAACAATTTGTATATTACGATTACTTCATTGTTTCTGGCATTTCTCTTCCCATTTTCGTGCTTGCATTTTATCTTAGGGGTTTATATCCTGGCTATGGTATGGATGTAGTTGAGGAATTGAGAAGTATTGTTATTGCTACTACTGTTGTATTCAGTTTGCTTGCTTTGGTTTCTTTTCTTTCTGGTGGGCTGGTTACTTATTCCAGAATGATTTTTGCATTTGCATGGATTATTTGTGTGATTGCTATTCCATTAGGGCGAACTGTTACAAAATGCTATCTGTCCAAACGTTCCTGGTGGGGCACTCCAGTAATGGTAATTGGTGCTGGTAATGCAGGTGGCAAAGTACTCGAATCTTTAGTAAAAAACAGAACTAATGGATTGATTCCAGTAGTTGCTCTTGATGACGACTTCGAAAAATGGGGCTATCTCCATGGTGTACCTGTTGTGGGCGGCTTACATTTGATTAAAGAGCTTAAAGAAAAGCTTTCTATTGATACTGCTATTATTGCTATGCCTAAAGCTCCATTGAGCTTACAACAAGAAATTGTTAATAAGTATAACCACGTTTTCGGGAAAATATACGTTATTCCTGATATGCATGGCGTGAGCAATCTTTGGATTCACTCCAGCCAGTTTGACAGGTCTTTAGGTATTACTTTTTCCAATAGACTTACACACGACAAAGTAGCACAATTCAAAAAAAGAATGTTAGATATTATTCTCGGCTCCTTACTTTTTCTTTTATCATTACCTCTTTTTATACTAATAAGTATTATAATTGTAATTGATTCACGTGGAAAAGTACTTTTACGTCAAGAAAGATTGGGCCAAAATTGGAACAAATTTGGTATGTATAAGTTTAGAACTATGCATATTGATGCCGAAGAAAGATTAGCACACATTTTAGCTACTGATGAAAAAAGCAGGGAAGAGTTTAACAAATACCATAAACTACTAAAAGATCCAAGATTAACACGTATTGGCGCTTTTTTAAGAAAGTACTCCTTAGATGAAATTCCTCAATTTATTAATGTCATCAAAGGCGATATGAGCTTAGTTGGTCCTCGTGCTTTTATGGGTGGTTGGGAAATTGAAAAAATAAGAGAATATTCTCCGCTTACAATCACCGGAAAACCTGGTTTGACAGGACTATGGCAAGTATTTAGAGATAAAGATACTTTGTTCGAAGAAAGATGCTTCCTTGATCAATATTACTTAACTAATTGGTCTGCGTTCTTAGATATTTACATTATAGCCAGAACAATTTCTGTAGTTGTATTAGGTAGAAATCTCTAAGTATTTCATTAAAATAAATTCTTAAACCGGAATGAATAATTACTTAAAATTTTAAGTTTTCGTTCCGGTATTTTTTTTTATAAGTCAAAATGTGTAAAAAAATTGACATTTTTTTCTTATTTTGTAAACTTATAATGATTATTTTTATGGTGTTATGAATAGATTTTACTCTTTGCTAATACTTTTTGTTTTAGCATCTGTTGATGTGTTGGCTTCTACTATTGTAAGCAGTACTGTAATAAATA
>JAUQWR010000724.1 GCA_030835065.1 Candidatus Kapaibacterium sp. | reverse complement strand
CTGGTGGAGTTAACATTTGGCGTACGCCTGATCAGGGTAATAATTGGGTTTTGGTCAGTCATTGGTATGGTGGATTGAGTAAACCAATGGTTCATGCTGATATTCATGATTTGGTTTACTCTGCTACAGGTGATACTTTATATGCAACTCACGATGGTGGTATTGATTATACTAGAGATGGTGGTGCTTCTTGGAAAAACATAACCGATGGCATGTCAATCACTCAATTTTATAGAATTGGTACTTGCGAGGCTAAGACTGATCTAATTATTGCTGGAGCACAAGACAACGGTACAAGTTATAGCACAAATGGAAAATGGTTGCATGGGCAAGCTGGCGATGGTATGGATTGTGCAATTGATCCAAATAATCCATCCAGACTTTATGCTTCTGTTTACGATGGTTCTTTTTCAAGATCTACTGACGGTGGCAAAAACTTTACTACTATGGTGAATTCGAGTATTACTAACCAAACAGGTGCTTGGGTTTCTCCAATCGCAATTGATCCAAATAATACTAATGTAGTTTATTGCGGTTTTACTGATCTATGGAAATCTCATTTGTATGGAGATCCTTCTTCTTGGAAAAAAATTAGTAATTTCCAAACAAGTAATACATTACGTTCTATTGCTGTATCTCCAAGTAATTCTAATTATATTTATTGTGCTAATTTAAGTACAATCTGGAGAACAACTGATGGTGGGACTAGTTGGACAATGATTCAATCAAATTCTGATGCATCTATCACAAGTTTAGCTGTTCATGCAACAAACCCTGAAATCCTATATGTTTCTAAATCTGGTTATTCTATTGGTAATAAAATTTTGAAATATGATGGTACTAAATGGATTAATCTTTCAGGAAACCTGCCAAATGTTCCAGCAAATTGGGTTGTTTACCAAAAAAATTCTCCTGATAGAATTTATGCTGCTACTGATGTTGGTGTTTATTTCTCTGATTATGGTTCTAATATGTGGGAAAAATATAATGACGGGCTTCCTACAATGGTAGTTAATGAATTAGAAATTAATTATACTACTAAAAAAATTCGTGCCGGTACTTGGGGAAGAGGTGTTTGGGAAGTTGATTTAGTTGATTGTAATGTTGCTATTCCTAATATTAAAATAACTGGTAACACTACAATGTGCTCTGGCGACTCTGTGATTTTAGAAGCCGAAACTAATGCTAGCTCTTATTTATGGTCTAATGGCGAAACTACAAAATCTATTGTAGTCAAAAAAGAAGGTCAATATTCTTTGATGATTGATGATGGCAGTGGCTGCAAGGGTAAGTCTGGTGTTGTAAGTGTGATTGTTATTTCTGTTCCTAACTTATCTTTAAGTACTGATAAAGAACCTGGTATTTGCGAAGGCGATAGCATTACTATTTCTGCTAATTTAGGTTTTGCTTCTTATAAATGGTCAAGTGGCGAAACTACTCGTAAAATAGTTGTTAAAACTCCTGGAGCTTACACTTGTACTGCTACTACTAAAGATGGTTGTTCAAAAACTACTGATGTTATCAATGTTACATTAAATCCTAAAGCTGAAAAACCAACATTAAAGAATGTTGATGATGTTTTGGTTTCGACTCCTGCTGCTAAATATAGATGGTATTTTAATGGAAAATTGATTGATACTGTTAAAACTCAGTCATATAAACCTTCTAAATCAGGTAAATACTATGTTGAAGTTGCCGAAAGTGGCGATTGTTATACAAAATCTGACGAGATTGATTACATTGTTAATTCGATAGTTGAATATAGTCCTGAATTTGTTTCAGTAAGTCCAAATCCTTCAAATGGATTGTTCAATGTACAATTCAATAATAACCTTTCAGGCAATGTTGAATATGTAATTTATAATGCTACTGGTGCTAAAGTATATACTTCAGAAGAATATAGAGCAGGTGATGTTTATACTAAGCAATTTAATCTAGAAGAGCAAGCTTCAGGCATTTATATGCTTGTTGTCAAGTCACATGCAAAAACTTTCTACGTTAAATTAATTAAAAGATAAAACTTAAA
>JAUQWR010000723.1 GCA_030835065.1 Candidatus Kapaibacterium sp. | reverse complement strand
GTGTTTAACAAATAATATATATGCACAAAGTACTAAAACAAAATTGAATGTTTTGTATTTTCATGCCACTCAAAGGTGTGCTGGATGTATTGCAATTGAAGATTTTACTCGTACTACTCTGAATAATGAATTTGCAAAAGAACTTAAAGACAGTATAATTGTATTTAAATCAATTGATTTTTTAGAACCTGAAAATGAGAAATATCAAGAGCAATATAAGTTTGACGTTCAGACATTAATTTTGAGTAGGGTAGAGGATGATAAAGAAAAAAAATGGTTGAACCTGGAAATGATATGGGATTATTCAGATAACTACGAAAAGTACAGCGAATATTTAGTAAGTGAAATAAAGAAGTTATTAAAAGAATAAAATGAAGACTCAAATACTAATAATAATTATTTTTATAATTGCAATACTATCTTGCAAAAATGTTGATAAAGCTGAGTTATCTAAAGTATTACCAGATAATTCAATGTTGATGTTGAACATCAGATTTATAAATACAAATAATAAAATATCATTTGAAATTAAAGAGCAAAAAATTATTGATGGCAAAGTAAAGAATAATTCTAATATGGCAAAAAGAAATGGAAATATTGGAATTCAAATATTGGATAATGAGAAAAATATTATTGCTGAATCGATCGAAAAAAATCCACTTGTAATATTTAATGAATATCAAGATGAAAATGGTAGTTTGCGTACAATGAAAACAGATATTAATGAAAATGAAATCTTAGTTCGGTACAATATCAATAAATATCCAAAGTACGTAAAAATAAGCAGGTATGATCAGGAAGGAAATTTAGAGTTGATAAATATAGTGCAGATTGATAAATGAAAATAATAATTATTGTTTTATTTATATTGCTATGCAATTGTTTAGAAGCTAAGCAATATGATGTAGATACATTGGTTTATAATGGTAGTACAGACAAGTTAATTAATATAGTTGTACTTGGCGATGGATATATAGAAAGTGAATTGAGTAGTTTTGTTGAACATTCGCAAAAATTTGCACAAAATATTACTGATGAAACACCTTTTAAAGAGTATTGTAAATATTTTAATGTATTCATAATTAAAACTGCTTCGAATGTATCAGGAGCTGCCATGAGACCAGATAGCCTGATAGATAACTTCTATGGCAGTACTTTTGGTTATGCTGGAATTGATAGGTTGCTTGTGCCTACAAACTATAATGCACTAAATACTAGTTTGTATGAAAATACACCATACTTTGATCAAGTAATTATGTTAGTAAATACCGAAAAATATGGAGGATCTGGTGGCTGGATTGCAACTTCATCAATTAATTCTGCAGCACAAGAAATAGTAAAACACGAACTTGGCCATTCATTTGCATTATTAGCTGATGAATATTATGCCGGAGATAATTATGCACATGAAGCGATAAATATGAGCAAAGAAACTGATTCTAGTAAAGTAAGATGGAAAAAATGGATCGGAGACGAAAATGTAGGTATTTATCAGCATTGCTGCGATGGAAACTCATCTTTATGGTACAAACCTAGTAATAAATGCAAAATGGAGGCTTTAAATAATACTTTTTGTCCAGTATGTAGGCAAGCAATTATTGAGAGAATATATGCTTATACAAGCCCTATATATGATTATTTTCCAAAAGATACAGTGTTGTATATAGACAAAGAATCATTCGTATTTAAAATAATAAAATTACAAACATCGAATTTTACTCTAACAAGCAATTGGTACTTGAATGATAATTATATTAATAATAATTATGATTCACTTGTAATAAATAAAAATGTTTTATCATCAGGAATAAACAATGTACTTTATGTTGTAAATGATACGAGTACTTACTTACGAAGTGATAGTATTGGTGCAGTAATAAGTTTTAGTAGATTATGGAAAATAAATAATTCACCGAGCAGTATTGATGAGATATCATCTAATGAATATAAAGTAAAGATATATCCAATCCCTGCCTCAGACTATTTTAGTATTAAAATAGAATCGGAGATGAATATGGATAATGTTGAGATAAATATATATAATACTAATGCTCAATTATTGAAGAAGATAACAAATATTGATCCAAAATATATTAGAGTCGATTTAAATGATATTACTGATAAAGTACTATTAATTGATATTAAAGAAAATGGTAATCTTATCTATCAAAATAAGATAATAAAAAGATAAAAATTTAAGGCATAATATATAAAAATATTATGCCTGACTATTATATTTTGCTTTTGGCAGAGTGAATGTGAATTTTGTTCCTTCATTTACTTTACTTTCAACATACAATTTGCCTTCATGTTTTTCTATGAAATCTTTGCATAATATCAATCCTAATCCAGTACCAGATTCGTCGTTTGTACCTTTTGTTGTAAAATGCTTGTCAATTTTAAATAAATTATTCAAATTTTC
>JAUQWR010000722.1 GCA_030835065.1 Candidatus Kapaibacterium sp. | reverse complement strand
AGCCGCATTTCCATTTATATGGACAGCATTTGAATGGGCACATTCTTTAGGCGATTTTTCTTATCCTTGGTTGAGTATTGGATATAGTCAAATTCTTACTCCATTAGGTCAGATTGCTGATATCGGTGGTATATGGCTTGTTAGTTTTATTATTGTTTCTATTAATGTCTTGATTTTTGCATTTTTATATAATACTGATAAAATTGATTTTAAATCTTTATTAAGAGTACCCTTTAGGCGTAACGCCATATTAGCAGCACTATTGTTGTATTTTGCAGCATCAATTTATGGGCTGTTCCAGTTGAATAATTATTCTCACGAAAAATTGATTGCTGAAAACCCTAAGACAAATATTGGAATAATCCAGCCTAACATAAATCCATGGGCTAAATGGGAAGTGGAAGGTATTGGGCAGATATATCTTCATCAAAACATACAAGATTCTTTGATCAAAAAGCATAAGCAGTTAGACTTGTGCATTTGGAGCGAGACTGCCTTTCCATATTTGGGCGTATCGATCAATAAAGACCATCAATATGGATTTGTACGCGAGGCTTTAGATGCTCAGCAAACTGCATTATTGACCGGATTTTCGGAAATTTATGTATATGATGATTCAAAAAATGCTCCTGCTACTGCCAGAGTATGGAAGTTGGACACTAGCAAAGTATATGAACCGTTTAATGCGGCATTGCTTTTGAATCCGCGCCCTCGAGATTATTATTTAAACCAAGACTATTACGATCAGACAATAAAGGATGAATTGGTAATTGGTCATCAATTATATAGAAAATCGAGACTAACTCCCTTTGCTGAAAGGATACCATACGTAGAATATTTTCCTTTTGCATTAAATTGGCTTAAGTGGGGAGTAGGAATATCAGGCTGGGGCAAGGGAGCTGGACCGAAGTCAATGCAAGTGAAAGTCGGAAATAAATCTTATAAGATAGGAACAATTATTTGTATTGAATCAATTTACCCGGGTTTTTGTTCTGATTTTGTAAGAGATGGAGCTGAAGTGCTAGCTATCATTACAAATGATGCTTGGTATGATTTCACGGTTGGTCCTCGCCAGCATTATATAATCGGAGCAGCACGAGCAATAGAAACCCGCAGGTATATAGCTCGTTGTGCTAATACTGGTGTGTCTGGATTTATAAGCCCAACAGGCAAGTCGATAATCGAGGCTGAACAATATGCTAAAACTGGTATTGCTTCTACAGTGCCTATTTTAAATGGTCAATCCATTTATGTGATGTATGGAGATGTGTTGCCTTGGATTTGTTTGATTGTGATTGTAGGTTTTGTTTTTGTATCAAAAAAGAACAAAATTAAAGCGAAAATATAAACTAAATGAAAATATTGTAAATAACGAAAATAATTCGTAAGTTCAATCATCTTTATATTTTTATTAATTTTTAAAATGAAAATTTGAAAGAATAGACGATAAAAAGAGGAGCACTTTATGATTAATACTAATCCGATGTGGAGAGCTGAATCATATTTTAATTACATTATGGAGCTTTCTCATGCATTTCAAAAAAGCAGAGTGCTCTTTGCAGCTATTGAATTGGATTTGTTTACTGTTTTGGGCGATTTGACTTTGAATTCTGCAGAGCTTGCAGATAAATTGAATACTGACGTAAGAGCATTAGATCGACTTTTAAATTCATTGACAGCACTTGGATTTATTGAAAAGAAGGGGGCAAGATTTTGCAATACTGAACCTTCTAAAAAGCATTTAGTAAAAGGCGAACCTGAATATATTGGTAGCCTTATGTATGTT
>JAUQWR010000721.1 GCA_030835065.1 Candidatus Kapaibacterium sp. | reverse complement strand
TACTAATGTTACTTATTCATCAACAATTAGCAAGACAATTAATGATTATTGCAAAACTTGTCATGGTGCTAGTTATCAAACTGATGGCGGTGGGTTGAGATTGGATAATTATTCCAACCTTAAGCAAAATATTAATGATGTTTTAGATGCTATTAACCACAGAGGTCAGCTTTCTAAAATGCCTAAAAATTCATCTAAACTCAATGATTGCAAATTAAAGCAATTTGATATTTGGGTTAGAAATGGTATGCCTAATAATTAGAGGTGATTATGAAATTCTTTCTTATTGTTATTTTAATGTTTTCTCCCCTTGTATTGTTTAGTCAGGAGGATTTGCTCGATTTAATTGATACTCTAAATACTCCTCAATCTGAATATACATACGCGACTTTTAAATCTACAAGAATTATTAGCTCACATTCAATTGAAACTATGAAAGAAGGGCAATTAGAATTTCGTGTTGCTCATCGTTTTGGGCGTCTTAATTCTGGAGTTGATAATTTTTGGGGATTAGATCAATCTACTACCTGCCTTTCTCTTGAATATGGTCTTACTGATGATATTGAAATTGGCTTGAGTAGAACCCCTAACGAAAAAACAATTAGTGGGTTTACTAAACTCAAAATTTTATCCCAAAAATCAGGTGCTTCGAGCTTCCCTTTATCCATTGGATATATGGGCTCCATTGGCGTTAATTCTTCCAAATGGAATTACCCCGATAGGACTGATTATTTTTCTTCAAGATTACATTTTGTAAATCAATTATTATTTGCAAAAAAAATCAACGAAGATTTATCAATACAACTCAGCCCAACTCATGTTCATTATAATTTAGTCAAAACTGCACTAGATGACAATAATATATTTGCATGCGGTTTGGGTGCACGTTATAAATTAAATTCGAGAATTTCTTTTAATATCGAATATTTTTATGTAATTCGTCCTGAATGGAATATCAAAGATAATTACAAAAATCCTTTGTCGATTGGATTCGATATCGAAACTGGAGGTCATGTATTCCAACTAATGCTATCAAATTCACAAGGAATGATCGAAAAACATTATATTACTGATAATACAGATTCATGGAGCGACGGTGGGATTCACTTTGGCTTCAATATTTCAAGAGTATTCACATTATATTAGGTGCAAAAATGAAAGTTCTGCTTTATATATTAATAATATTTGGTATTAGTGCCAATCTATTTTCTGCGGAAAGGTTTATTAGCAAAAATGGACATATTTGGTTTTATTCAAAAACTCCACTTGAGGTAATCGAAGCCCATAATAATCAAGTTGCTTCGGTTATCGATCCTGCAAAAAATGCAATTGCTTTCAATGTTATTATTAAATCTTTTAAATTTGAAAGAGCTTTGATGGAAGAACATTTCAATGAAAATTATATGGAATCCGAAAAATTTCCGAAATCTACTTTTTCCGGACAATTTGTTGGATTCGATCCAGCTAATTTTAAAAAAGATGGCAAATACAATGTCTCTATCGAAGGCAATCTAACTATTCATGGTGTTACAAAAAAAATCAAACAAAATGGTACTATCGAAGTAAAAGGCAATCAAATTATTGCTAAATCAAAATTCAATATAAAACCGGAAGATTATGGTATTGCCATTCCTGCATTAGTCAGAGATAAAATAGCTGCTAATATGGAAATTAATGTCGATATTACTTATACTCTTTCTAATTAGGTGCAATAATGGCAAAGAAAAAGACAAAAATAATTATTTTCGTTGTTTTGTTATTTATACTTATTTCTGCTGGCATTGGACTATTTATGTTTTACCAACCTGTTAAAGATTATGCCAATTCAGGTGCAGATATTTCGATGAACGTTTCGAAATTAATAAGTGAATTTCAGAATAATGAAGTAGAAGCTAATAAAAAATATGTTAGTTCTAACGATGTAATTCAAGTTAATGGCATACTTAAAGAAATTATTAATAATCCTGATGGTTCGATTAGTTTATCTCTGGTCGAAAAGCCAGATGATAGTGACAAAATATCTGCTACACTCGATAAAACTTTTAATTCCAAAGCTAAAGGTTTGCAAATTGGTTCGAAAATTACGATAAAAGGACAGTGCACCGGCTATCAAGAACTAATTGATAAAGAAGTAATTATGATTAGAGCCGGTATTGTCGAATAATTTCATTATTTCCTTCACTTTTTGTATCTTAGCAATAAATAATTTATTAAAATTTTAAGTAAGGAAATAAAATGCTAAGTCTTTACAGTTCAAATTCTCAAAAAAAGGCAATAAGCAACATTATAATTTTTGCCTTTTTTTTATTATGTTTTTTTATACCAATTAATGCAAATGATAATAATCAAATTATTCCTCCTGAAATTTTGTCTTTGAAAGCTCCTGATATTTTTAAAGTCAAGTTCGAAACTACCAAAGGAGAATTTAAAATTAAAATCGAAAGGAAAAACTCACCTTTAGCTGTTGATAGATTTTATCAATTAGTAAAAGCAAATTATTTTACTAATATACCTGTCTATCGTGGAGTCAAAAATTTTGTTATTCAATTTGGTACTCTCGACACTAATATTGATAATGTATGGAGTTCGCATTTATTGATTGATGAACCCGTAATAATGAGTAATAAAGAAGGTACTTTGTCTTTTGCCAGAGCCGGAAAGAATTCTCGTGGCTCTCAATTATTTATTAATTTAAAAGATAATGCAAGACTTGATACAGTCTCTTATGGCGAAACATTAGGATTTCCTGCTTTTGGCGAGGTAATTGATGGTATGGATATTGTTCGCTCTATTTTTACCGGGTACAATGACGAACCACGAATGAACTTAGACTCTACTATTAGTGATATAAATAAATATCTAAAAGACAGATTTCCAAATTTAGATTATATTAATAAGGTTTATATAATTTCAGAATAAAAGGTTAATAATGGAAAAACAATTCCAATTCGAAAACTTTGCAAAACTGGAATCAGACGAAAGAAAAAAAATGATTCCTGCAAAAATGATATTAGACAAGCTTAATATTAAGCCTAATGATAGAATATTAGATTTCGGTGCTGGAATAGGTTATTTTTCTATTCCTGCTTTAGAATATCTTGGCAAGGATGGTAAATTAATAGCTCTAGATATTTCATCCAATATGCTTGACGAGCTGAAATCAAGACTAGATAACAATATTGATACAATTGATTTTATTGTTTCTGATGGTTCAAAAATTGAAATAGATGATAATAAAATCGATAAAATATTTATTGCGTTTGTTTATCACGAGATTGATAATAGAACTGCATTGATTAATGAGTTTATGAAGGTACTAAATTCTGATGGCGAAGTATTTCTATTAGACTGGCATTTAGTTGAATCGCCTTTTGGACCGCCTTTAGATCATCGTATTGATAAAAATATTGTAATTCAAGAATTTACAAATCTAGGATTTGAGCTTGTAAACAGCGAATTAATAAATGATTTTCAATACTTTTTGAAATTTAAAATAAAATAAACAAAATGCCCTCGCAACTTGCGAGGGTATTTTCTATAGTTATCT
>JAUQWR010000065.1 GCA_030835065.1 Candidatus Kapaibacterium sp. | reverse complement strand
TATCCAGATTAATTACTTCTTCGCCTGCATCAGCAAAATCGCCATCCATATTATAATCAATCCAAACTTTATATTTTCTTAAACCGGTGGAACTTGGATCAATAGTACAATAATAAGACTGACCAGCACGAAGTGTAGCTTTCTTTTCAAAATAATTTATACATCCATTAGCTCTAATCAGAGTATCAAGAGTCACATTATCCAACATTAAGCTATTTGAAGGAGAAGCATAGACAAAAAATCTTTCGATATAATGAGTCGTACCATTTCTATCGGGATATGGATAAGTATTTAAACTATTAGAATATCCACTGGCAGTATAAACAACATTAATACTATCATTAAATTTAGGTACAGGATTGCCTTGTATTGTAATAATATTTCCATAGGGTGCTGAATTTGTATTTGTTTGCATACCATTGATTGACCCAATCTCGATAGTACTGCCTTTCAGAGCTGAAAACGCCATGCATCTAAGCACAGAAGTACCAAATGCAACAGTGCCGGAATCTCTAACAGTTACAGAAGGACCTGCTAATGTATAAGTTTGCACACCACCCGGACCTAATCGATTGTGCCCAATATTAGTATTCAAAACTACACGCTTACCATTACCAATAATAGCATTATCGTATTGGCGGCGTGGATAACCTTTTATTAATGGATCAGTGCTGCTTGCTGCATCATTTATAACATCATTGAAAGAGCGTGTAGACCAAGTGCTTGGGTCTGTCCAATCTCCATCTTTGATACTATAGAAATTATAGTAAGTAATTGAATTTCTGTTGCCTGCTACAAAATCACCAAGCAAAGTATCTCCAGAAATTATTTCTGAATTTCCAAATGCATAATTAACATCAGCAATATTAATATTAGCTAAATTGGATGAACTAGAGCCTGAATAATCATAATTTGGTGTCAATAATGATGTTTTTGTATCGCTACAACTAAATGCTCCATCGACTGAGCTTAAATTATTATCATAAATTTGCTGGAATTCTACACCTGTAGACCATTTCTTAACATAAGCAATTTCACTGCAACCCCAATAATCCACAAGAGCATCATCACCAGGTGATTTGAAATGAATTCGCGGATCAAAATTCCTAGCACCTCTTACAAATGTAGAGCCATTAGGCTTAGTAAGTCTCCAATATTTTGGTCCTATTACTCTCGAAGGAGCAATTGGAGGAGTATAAGTTAGATCCATATATGGATGTGAACCAGTTATTACTTTTGCAGCTAAATATCCTGCATTACTACCAGAACCATTACGGAAATCCAATCGGAATGGTGAATAAGAAAAATCATCACCTATTTGGAATGTAACTGCAGGTGCATCATCACTAGGAATATTCATTCTTAGCTCACCATTAACCCATCCACGAGCTTCTGAAGCATTAGTAATAGAGCCGGCAGTTCCTATGATTACGTATGATCCGCTGCGTCTGGCATTCAATACAGTTCTGTTCGTTGCTATATTTGTAAAATTAAGTATGTTGTTTATCTGAATTGGTGAATTATTCCAAAGAAGCAATTCTCCCTCACCTATCGGAATTGATAAAGTCAAATTATAAAAGTTAATTGGATTTGCATCTTCATTAAATATAGTGTCGGATTTTGTTCCTGAGAATGTAATTGTCCGTGTACCAGGCAAGAAGCTTGTTCCGGAATATCTTCTGAAATTACCATTAAGCGTAATATCATCTCCACTTGTAAAAC
>JAUQWR010000720.1 GCA_030835065.1 Candidatus Kapaibacterium sp. | reverse complement strand
AATAGTCTGAAGATAATTGATGCGAAGTGCCTAAAACTACGAATAAATCTGCATCAGACTCGGCTATGGTACTATAAGCAGCAGAATATACTTCAGAAGCTTCTTCAATTCTAAAATCTATATGCGGTGCTATTATAGCTTTCGTATTCTTATTTATTTTAGAATTATCAATTTTCAAGAAATTATTTAGAAATAGCTCAAGTTCCTCTATATTTTCAGGATATGAATTTCCCGCACATACATAAGGTCTATCCACTAATTTCAAATAACCTGAGTGAAGACTTTCCTTTTCTTTAAAATAATATTCAGCTTCGAGCACACCAGAGTCTGCCAGAAAATGAATCATATTAATAATTATTTCTGAGTCTTCTTTATTTGAACTTTGGCTTTGAAGCAGCTCATCGAGTTCTTGCCATGTCATCTTTTCGTCTAAAGACTGAAGCAAAAAGAAAAATGGTAATGAGAGTGCAACAGGCTCATTGACAATCATCAAAGGATCGGATATAGCAACAAACTCCTGCCCGTTTTCGTTTAAAATATCAAAAAAAAGATCTGTTCTTAGCCTTGGGACTAAATTATTATCCATTATTATTCCTTTGATTAAATTCAATATTGTGTAATTTAACCAACAAACGATTCATCAAAATATTGAACACCACACCTGCAGCCATTACAAATATACCGGCAACAATAAACAAATAATTATTAATAAAAAAATATGTAACAATAAACGCAGCACCACCTATCATGTTGAAAAGCATGACATACAGCCCGGCGTTTTTGATATTTTTTTTGAGATTAATTTCTTTATTTTCCAATTCAATTACCTCAAAGCATCTTCTAAAGCAGTTTTTGCTGAAGTCTTTTCATCTTTATATTTCACAATAATTGGAGTATAGACAGACAATCCATTAGACTTGCCAAACTCGCTGTTAATCTGGCGAGCCCCGGCAATCACGACTGCATTTTCAGGTATTTCCAGAGGTTTATCAGGAGATGGAATAATAACAGATTCAGTAACCAAATCATAAACTTTGGTTGACGCATTAAGAATCACTCCTGTACCAATCACAGCACCTTTGCGAATCATCACACCTTCGTAAACGCCACAATTGCCACCGATCATAACATTATCTTCTACAATCACAGGGCGAGCGCCTGCTGGCTCTAACACACCACCAATTTGTGTGGCTGCGCTTATATGCACTCTTTTGCCAATCTGGGCACATGTACCTACTAAGGCATGCGAATCGATCATAGAGCCTTCGTCTATATATGCACCAATATTTATATACATCGGTGGCATACAAATCACTCCTTGCGCGAGGTAAGAACCTGTTCGGATCGAAGATCCTCCAGGAACTACTCTAATTTCGTCGCTTTTTTCCAGATGTTTCAAAGGCAATGTATGCTTATCATAAAAATTAAATGATTTATTAA
>JAUQWR010000719.1 GCA_030835065.1 Candidatus Kapaibacterium sp. | reverse complement strand
ATATAATTTTAATTATTTTCATCGGCAAAATCATAAAACTCTTTCAACTTACTTTGTAGAATTTTTTTATCTATCAACATAGTATAATATTCAGAAACCATTGCTGGAGAAAGACTTCTGCTCAATGCATATTCAACAACATCGTTATCTTTATTTTTGCACAACAACACTCCAACACTCGGTTTTTCATGCTTTTTTTTAACATCTCTATCTAATGCTTCTAGATAAAAATTTAGCTTACCGATATATTCAGGTTTGAACTCATCAATTTTCAATTCAAAAGCTACCAAACAGCACAATTCGCGATGAAAAAACAACAAGTCAATGAAAAAGTCTTGCTTGCCAACTTGAATCCTATATTCTTCTCCAACAAATGAAAAATCTTTTCCTATTTCTAATAAAAATTCTTTTAAATTTTTCACAATTGCTTTTTTTAAATCTAATTCTGAAAATCGAGTTGGTAAATTCAGAAAATCTAGTACATAAGTATCTTTAAAATAATTGCAAGCTTTAACATTAATTTTTGAAAATGCTTTTGAAACTTTTTTTAATTCAGTTGTAGGAGTTGAAAGCATCGTCCTTTCAAAACATCCCGAATCGATTTGCCTTTCAAGTTCTCTTTTACTATATTTTTCATTGATTGTAAGTCTAATATAAAACTCTTTTTCTTCAATTGTAGATGATTTAGATAATATCAGCAAATTATTAGTCCAACTCAACTCTCTCACCAGTGGTGAGAGTATTCTATTTTGATTATAAGTATCATAAAACTGCCTCATTCTCCATATATTTTGAGGAGAAAAACCTCTAATCTCAGGCTCATGATTTCTTATATATTCAGATAGTTCAAGAACTGTACTTTTTCCCCATCCCTCATATTCTACTCTATTGCTTACATACTCTCCGACTTGCCAATACAATTCAATCAATTGTAAATTGACTGATTTAAGTGCATTTATTCTTGCTGTCCTAATCATCTCTAATACATCGTTAAATCTTGAAAGCATAAATATTATTCTCCTCAAAAGTGGCTTATCAATAATAATATTTTTTATTGCCTATAACAGATATATACGTTTTTTTTCTTAATTGATTATATATTATAAAGATAATTGGATTGATTTAATAAATTTGTATATTTATTATCTGATAACAAAGAATTTCTGAAGTATTTCTTGCCTTATAGCTAAATAATTGATTTACTATTTTCTATTTGAATTATTCAATTAAACTTAATACTAGTATGTTTTAACTAATACAAATATTGTACAAGTAAATTGAGGTACTATTTAAGAGTTCAATATTTTTTAATATACCCTGTCATATTTTTCTAATAGATACTTGCTGCCTACAAGAAGACCCACACTTACTATAATTGAAAAAATAATTAAGAACTCCGGGCTACGATTCAGATATTTTATCTCGGTATCAATAATATTGCTATATTTTTCAATTCTTAATATATATAAATATTGATTTATAAATATATTCAACCAATTATACCTAAATTGGTTAATACCTATTAGGAAAAATGAAGATAGAAGTACTACTAAATATCCGATTGTTGTAATAATAATATTTTTTGTAAAATTATATAACATTGCAAAGAAAATTATTACTGGCACTGCTATTATAACATAACCAAAACTTAATTCTAATAGCAGCATAATCTCATTTGTAGGAAGTGCAAGCTGTACTTGCATTAATTCTAAAAAAGTATCTTTTGTAAAATATATTGCTAAATTTAATGCCAAAGTTGAAATTAGTAAATAAAATACAACAATGAATATCTTAGAATAAAATATGTTATGCTTTTTGATAGGAAAGACATTTATACTTCGCTTTGTCCTATTTTTATATTCTATTCCAAAAGTTTTGTAAATGAATATAAACTTGAGTAATGGAAAAAAGATGAATGAATAAACTATATAATCATAAAACAATAGTTCTCGAAATGTACTAAAAGGAATACTACCATCAGCTACTTGCCTCGAAAGAAATAAGTAAGTAAATCCTATACATAATAATGGTACTATCAAAACCAGAATCAGGTTTCTGATAATATTGCTCTTAATAAATTCAGTTTTTATACACTTTATAATTTCTTTATTTTTCATGATTGATATTTATTTTATATTAAATGAATTCTTATACTTTTCTTCGAGTTTTATCTGTTCGTCTATCATGCTTCCATTATCTAATATCGAACCATTACTCATAATGGCATAATGAGTGCAAAAAGCATCTGCTTCATTGAGCAAATGAGTGGAGACTACTGTTGTAGTAGCATGTTTATGCTTCAATTCTTGTAATAGATTTTTAAGTAGAAACACAGCACTAGGATCTAAACCGTTAAATGGCTCGTCTAATATCAAATATTTTGGCTTTTTAATATATATTGCTGCAATATTTAGTTTTTGTTTGTTGCCTGTGGATAGTCTGCCAAAAGTTTTTCGGCTGTTTTCAAGACCTGCAAATTCGAGTGCATCATTAATTTTTGATTTATAGTCTTTTATATTGTTATAAATACAAAAAACTTCTAAATTTTTGTATGAACTCAAATTTGAATAGAATGAAGAAGATTCGAACGAAAAAAAAGTCGTTTCGTAAATCTCAAGTTTATTGTCATTAAAATTAAGATTGTCATATTCGATACTTCCATTGCGTAGATTATATAATCCGGCAAGTAGATGTAGCAGTGTTGTTTTTCCTGCTCCATTCGGACCAATCAAACTCGTTATTGAATTTTCTACTATTTCATAATTATCAATCGATATTTTGAAATTAGTTTTCTTATACTCAAACTCAAGATTCTTAAGTAATATTCCCATTTTGTAAAGTCAAGTTAGATTTTGGATTTCATTCATTATATATAATATTAGTAATCAAAAATAATAAAAATTTTAATTTTCAAAAACGACAATTATATTAATATTTAAATATTTATTCTAATATACAACACTATAGACATTATCTTCGTTTACGAAAAAGCTTCTTAGATGAGGATGCATCAATATTTCTTCCATATTTTTATCAGGTTTTATTTTCGAAGCAAGTATCATTTTCTTGCCTTTATAATCCATAAGCTTACTTAATGAATCGAATGAATTAACCTTGAAAAACTTAATGTTTTTATTATTCATCAAATCAAAATAATGATTGATTTGAGGATTTGTAACAATTGAAGCATTTTCAGATTCAGCATAAATCAGGCAATCATAATTTGCTGATTTAAATTTATAAGAAATTTTTTCAATTTCGGTGCTATACTTTGGATAGCCTGGGTATATCAGTCTGATAGACAAAAACAGTATGAAAGCCAATACAATATGAAGTGGTGCAACCCATTTTTTTAGAGCCCATACCAATGCCTGCACCAATGCGATAACAACAAAAGCAATTACAATCAAATTGAGCAAGCCATCACTATTCATCATTGTTTTAATCAATGATCGTATGCTTTGAGAATTTGCCCACAATGTGCCTACAACCAATGATTGCAGCAGCCATGAAGAAATTCGCTTTTCTTTGATAACTGAATCTATACCAACTCCTATCAATATTGCTAAAGCAGGAATAAAAGTAATTGTATATGTAGCGAGTTTGGTTTGCGACAATGTGAATATCAATAGTCCTACAATGCACAAAGACCAATATATCAGTGTATCGCTCTTAAATATTTGTTTAAAATTTTTAAATGCAAAACCTACGAAAGGACTAAAAATTATTATTTGATTGATATAATATAGTGGTCCTAGTGCTTTTGTGTTTTGTTCCACTCCATAAAGACTTCTACTGAAAATATGAATCAAAAAGAAATTATCAATAAATTTCATTCCAAATTTTATCAGCATAAAAACATGCCATGGTAATGCTATTATAGCACCAAAAAAAGCAAAATAAAGCAAATCTCTAAACAATCTATCGGTTTTCCATTCTTTTCTTATAATCTTAACAACAGCATACGTGATGATAGCAAATGGAATAAGCATCCCAACAATTATCTTGCTTAGCAATGCAAATCCAAACAAAGCAGAAGCTGCTATCAATATCGATCTTTTCTTAGATTTAAGATATTTATTATATAAAATAAGACTACTTATAATAAACATCGAAAGAAAAACATCCAGCTGCCCCATAGAAGCAAACCAGGAATATACCGGCATAATTCCAAGAATAATGCATGAATATAATGCAGCTCTTTTATTATTAGAGCTAAAAAAAATCAAGCACATAGTGGCAATCGATGCAATAAACGAAGGCAATCGATAGGCTAGTGGAACATCTCCAATTATTTTTGCAAATATAGCAGCAAACCATATATATAATGGTGGATGCGAAGAAGAATATAGTCCGCCTAGCGAATACTTAGTTTGGTCTGCCCAGCAAGAATAATTCAGAATTGCCTTTGCCCTAGCCACATAAAGTAATTCGTCCCATGGCTGAAACTCATTAGTAAGCATATAGAAGAAAGCAAGCCCCGAAAACAAAACAATAAACAGCAAAAAATATGTTAAAGTCATGTCTTTTTTAGAG
>JAUQWR010000718.1 GCA_030835065.1 Candidatus Kapaibacterium sp. | reverse complement strand
ACAGATTTGGATAGAATATTGCACAATTCTTTTTGAGTGCAGAATCTGATAATTATCGTGCTAATCTGACAATGCATTATGGAGATATTCCTGATGTTGCTTGGTTAGATAACCCCAAAATGATTCAACAAGCTTATGCTGGCATTAAATTATTCGATAATTTCTGGGTTGATGGTGGATATTTCTTAACACATATTGGTTCAGAATCTCTTACTCCAAAAGACAATTGGTTGAGTACTCATTCAATCGTTACTTATAATGAACCATTCTATCAAGCTGGACTTAAATTTACTTATCAGCCTACAAGTAACATTACTACACAAATACAAATTTTAAATGGATTAAATCAGTTTAAAGATGTAAATGAAAATAAATCATTAGCTGTATTTCTTGCATATACTGCGGATGAAAATTTATTTTCCGTTTCGTATGCAGGTCAATATGGTAATGAAGCTGATAGAAAATTTAAGGCAAATACAACTATGTTTCACAACTTGTGTTTTGCAGTAAATCCTATCAAAAATCTAGAAATTAAAGGTCATCTAGATTATATCATGAGAGAGGATTATCTACTCGAAGAAGATAATGATGAACTGACTGAAGCTAATTTGTTAGGTGTTTCTTTGCAATTACGCTATACTTTCATTGAGAAATTAAGAGCAACTATGAGATATGCAATGGTTAATGATGAAGATAATAAATCTTCAGTATTACAGAATTTGTCAGATATCACTTTGGGATTGGAATATTTGCCTAGTTCGAACTCTTATATCAGGCTCGAAGGCAGACATATATCTTCTTCAGACTTGAAAATATTTGTTGTAGATGGCAAACCTGAAACTTCAAGAAATGAAGTTTCTTTGAACTTGGGTGTTTTCTTCGATTATACAACAAAATAGTTGATAATTTTTAAGAAAGTGGGCTGAATTTTTGGATTCAGTCCATTTTTTTTAAATAATAACCAATTATAATTTATTTGAGAATTTCGCCTGTTTTATAGCTCCAAAAAAGTAAATCGAGCTCATCAAGAGGAATGCTTACATCATTCGAGAAATCAATAAATTTTGACTCAATTTCCAGGTACTTTTTCACATTAATCGATTTAGGAAGTTCATCAATTACTTCATGGTCTATCAGAATTGCAAAAATGTGTCTATCCAAGATTGCTAAATTTCTATGCCCAATATTTCTTAAAAAATGAGAGCTTTCTTTCATTCCACATCCATTTAAATTATTGACAAACCAATCTCTTTTGTCTTTACTTGTCCAATCATTTGTCAATATTGATTCAATATCAGAGAAATTTTGGGCGGTATTGAATATTCTTTGAGCCTTTTGATTATGAAATCTAATATAATTATCTTTATTTCTCAAAATATCAGTTACATCAAATGGATTTTCAAGATAATGACTTTCTTCTAATATTTTTTGAACTTTTCCAGCATTTACAGCTTTAGATTGAGGAGTGCATATACAATATGCAAGTTCATAAAAGTATTTTTCAACTCTAACATTTTTGAAATCATCCAATCTATTTTTAATTTTTTCTTCATTTTCTATGTAATGATTCAATAATTCCTGCTTTAATCTAAATTTCATATTAATCCTATTATTATATTTGTAACTTATAATTAATGCATTTGTTCATTTGA
>JAUQWR010000717.1 GCA_030835065.1 Candidatus Kapaibacterium sp. | reverse complement strand
ATATTTCAAAGAGCAAGTCTATTTTGTTACTTATTTTGAAGGCTCAGTAGAAGGTCTAAATGTTGGGTCTGCCGTTAAGTATCAAGGTGTGCCTTGTGGTTCGGTAAGCAAAATCCAAGTTGCCGAAGACGGAAGGCTTGTCGAGGTTATTCTTCAAGTGGATGATAAAATAAAAATTACTGACTCGCTTAGAGTAAAATCTGAATTATCCGGTATTGCCGGAGGCAAATTCCTTCAATTATTCTATACAAGCGATCCGGTTATGATGGCTTCACATCCTGATTTAAGCTTTAAACCCAAATATACTTATATCAAATCGGCTCCATCTGGTATTGAAGAAATTCAGATTGCCATGCGTGATGTTATGAATAATTTGATGAAACTTCAGGTTGGTGAAATATCTAAAGGTACTGTTGAGTTTCTCAATGCATCTTCCCAATTTTTCAGTAACGAAGACCTATATAAAATGATCTCAGAATTGAGTGAATCCAGCAAAAGACTTCACTCAATCATGAATAGAGCTGATACTTCTAATATCATATCTAATCTTGCTGGAACAAGCTATAAGCTCAATCAGACTAGCGAAGAATTAAAACTTTTCGCAAAAAATTTAAATGCCGAAATCACAAAAATGAACCTTCCTGATTACATTTCAAAAATGTATGAAAAATATGATACTACTATGTATAATACAAATAAATCTATTGGTACTATAACTTATAGAATGGAAAGTCTTCTATTTGGATTGAATGAGACTTTCGAAGAAATTCGTGTTACAAACAGAAATCTTCAAAAAACTTTGAGAACTTTAAACGACAATCCCTCTCAAATTTTCTTGACCGAACCACCACCTCAAGATAAATAAGGTAGAATAAATGGCAAAAAGACAATCAGACATAACATCGCCCGATAAATATAAAGAAGATGAATTTGATACTTCATTACGTCCGGTTAGTTTTGAAGAATTCACCGGACAAAAAAAAATAGTCGATAATTTACGAATATTCATAGCAGCCGCAAAACAAAGGCATGAGCCTTTAGATCACGTCTTGCTCACTGGTCCGCCCGGCTTGGGCAAAACCACTCTTTCGCATATTATTGCTAAAGAAATGAATACAAACTTGAAAATGACTTCCGGTCCTGTGCTCGATAAGCCGGGAGACTTAGCCGGATTGCTTACTAATTTGAACGAAGGCGACGTTTTATTTATTGATGAAATTCATAGATTATCTTCTATTGTCGAAGAATATTTATATTCGGCTATGGAAGATTTTCGACTTGATATTATGATCGACTCTGGTCCTTCTGCTCGAACTATTCAGCTTCAAATACCTCAATTCACTTTGGTAGGAGCTACTACTAGAGCAGGACTTCTGACTGCACCTTTGCGATCCAGATTTGGTGTTGTAAACCGTCTTGACTATTATAATGACAATGATTTGACAATTGTTGTACTCCGATCAGCAAAAATTTTAGATGTACCAATAGAAGATGATGGCGCATTCGAGATTGCTTCCAGATCCAGAGGCACTCCTAGAATTGCTAATAGATTGCTTAGACGCACTCGTGACTTTGCGCAAATCAAAGGTAATGGCACTGTAACCAAGGATATTGCTCAAATGGCTCTTGCAGCATTAGAAGTTGATAAATTTGGATTGGATGATATGGACAAAAGAATTCTTACTACCATAATTGAAAAATTTAAAGGTGGTCCTGTTGGTTTAAGCACAATTGCTACTGCAGTAGGTGAAGAATCAGGAACTCTTGAAGAAGTATATGAACCATTTTTGATTCAACAAGGTTTTATTCAACGTACACCGAGAGGCAGACAAGCTACAGACAAAGCTTATAAACACTTTGGTTACGATATCAAAAATCCAGACTCAATGTTTTAGTTAGAATTGGAATAAAATAGTAATATTATGTCCAATTTTGCTATCAGATAGATATTCATTCGAAATTGAATAATCGAGATGAGTCTTAAAGGGTAAATCACCAAAAATACTATTTATTTCAGGTCTTAATGAAATACCACCACCCCAATGAGTCATTGGAAAAAGCTGTGGTTTACCCATTTTATCTCCATAAATAGCAATACCGCCCCTAAAAACAATAAGTTCGTGAGCAGCTGCTTCTATACCCAGCATAAAAGTAGGAGATAAATCATATTTCGACATAACCGCATCAATCCCAAAGAGCAAATATCTTGTAGCAGGTTCGCTAATTGTTTCCACTTCACCATCAGTAGTAGAGCGAGACTGATATTCAGTTTCGTTAAGCCCGTATTCCATAGCAATACCGGCACGAATAGTATAAGGAATAGGTTCGAAATTTCCACCTTTTGTATTCCAAAACATCATACCAGAAACATTTTGGACAGACATGCCAAAAGAGAATAAATCCAAAACATTAAATTTTGCACCAACATCGATAGCTACGCCCTGAGCTTCGGTATTAGATCCTACAAGATTATTAGTCAAATATTTAATATTAGCCCCGAGAGAGGCAAATTCGAAGCTCATAGCCGCACCGGCGGCAATACAATATTGGAAATCGCTCATATTGCCAATTTTATTTCCCTTAACATCTCTTCCCATAAAAGTACCTGAGAAAAGGGAATTAATACCTAATCCCACTCCAAGGTTTTCGCTAACTTGCTGCCCCCAAGCTAAAGAAGCTTGAGTTCTTCCAAGCCCAGCCATAGAAACTGAACTAGCAAGCACAGGATAGCTTGTAAAGAAACCAAGACCTGCAGGATTATAAAAGATTGCACTTGGATCGTTCGAGATTGCAGTATAGGCACCACCCATAGAAATAGCACGAGCACCGACATCCCTACGAAGATAAGATTCGGCATAACCACCAGAACTTTGCTGAGCAAAACAAACGAAAGTAGCTGAAAAAAGAAGAAGTATTTCGATGAATATCAAAACAACTGTCTTTTTATTTATACTTGCACTCTGCTTAGATGGTGATAATTCAACCCCATCTGAAGCAACTTGGCTAATATTATGCATTTCTACCTCGATTTAGATACAATAAATTTTTCGGCTTTTTTAAAATTTTTGCCTCTAAGAACGCAGAAATAAACTCCATTCGGAAGTTCTTGAGTCGAGAATTCATATACAGAATCTTTTGGGCGGGGAGTACCTTGGTGGATCACCAAGACTTCTTTGCCAATCATATTGTAAGCAACTAAAGAGACTTCGCTCTGATAGTCGGCTAAACTTATTTTGACAAAGTACTGGTCGCCTTTATTCCATATTCTCGATATTGCGTTCGCTGAATCCGTATTGACTGTTAATGTTTTTACAGTCTGCTTCGAATT
>JAUQWR010000716.1 GCA_030835065.1 Candidatus Kapaibacterium sp. | reverse complement strand
TCAATTGCATATCATTTATATTGAAATTACCCTTTGACAACATATTCATCTTAACATAAGAAAACTGAGGCAAAGAGTCTTGCAATTGAATATTCATCACTCCGCTCATACTAATAGCCTCAGATTTCAATCTCAATTGTCCAAGTTTATATTGAATATTATCAATATCGACAGTATCCAAAACAAAAAAGCTTTCGTTGGCATTAGAGCTTAGCTTGCCTTCAATCCTGCCGGAAAACAACAAATTAAAGTTTTCAATAAGATTTGATACGGGAGAAAAATCGTTAATTTCTAAATTAAAATCGCAATCAACTTCAGGAAAATGAGGATTTTTGGGAATTTTAATATTTGAAACATAAGGCTTATCAGAAATTTGAGGTTTCACCAAACTAATTTTCTGGTTAATAAAATCAGCAAGATACAAACCTTGATTAGTCATACTTTCGATAAGCTTATTAACACTATACTTACCTAACATTGATAAATTAATAAAATCAGATTTTACATAGATAGATCTGGATAGATTATCCCCTTCGATTTTTGCCATAAAATCAAATGGCATCATAGCTTTATCGCCAAACAAAACTTCCTGAAATGAAGATTTCAAATCAAGCTGCATACTATCAAGGTTAATTCCTTGTCCTGAAATATCAAATTTTGCAGATAGATGCTGAGGCATCAACTTATTATTAGTAATATATTCAATATCTAAAGCTTGAGTTTCAATCAACACATCATAAGCAGGATTTTTCAAATTTTTCAAACCAATACCGCCTACAACCTTCAAAGTAGAAAAATCTTCGTTGAATACTTCCGTTTCTTCGACTTTATTGTGCCTATTAATTACAAACTTACAAGTATCAATAACTAAAGTATCGAGTGCCCTCAATTTAATACTTAAATCACCAGACTTGACATTATATTTTGAAATTTTAGAATCATAAGTATGCAAGTTCAAATCAACTTTCAAATTATTTAAATTATAGCCGGAGCCAACGAATTTCATTGTAGAATTGAAAGAGCTTTGCATTTCGGTGTTTCTAACGATCGGGCTAAGATTGATCTTTTCGGTAGATAAGTCGCCAGAATAACAAAGTCTACCCCCACCGAAACCAACCCCAGCTACACCTTTTGCATCACCAATTGCAGAATTAAAATCGAAATCAGTAAAAACAGAATCAATACTTCCATCAACAAATAATTTTTTAAAGCTGGCAGTTTTGAAATTAGGAACAGCCATACCAAGCTTCATCTCAGGCATAAGCCCAACTAAATCCAGCCAAGAAGCTTCGCTGCCATCCAGTTTCATTTTATACTTTGGTTTGCCTTTCAAAATGTCGCTAATATAGCCTTCACCGGTAATTTCAGTATCATTCCAGGCAACTTCGAGCCAATTTATTTTCATATTGTTCAAAGTACCTTCAAAACCGGCTTTTACATCTTTTTCGCCCACCATTTTGATTGGAAGAGGTGCAAAGTGATAAATCATAGACATATTGAAATCTTTAGCAATAAAATCTGCATTAAACCAAACATTTTCAATTGCCATTTCATGTGATTTGCCAAAAATATTAAAGTTCGACATTTTTGCATTAAACTCAACATTTCCTTCGCTGGTACTAATCTTGGCATTTTTTGCTTCGATAGTACCGGGGCTCAGTTCAGCGACCATCGATAAATCATTAACAATAATGCCTGATGTCTCATCTCTAAGTCCAAGTTTATTAATTTTAGCAAAAAACTTATTTTCGCCAATTCTGGCAATCGCCCTCATCTCCAGATTGATATCTCTAAAACGCATTCTTGTCGGGTTAAACATTCCTATTGGATAGTCCTTTGCCAAAGAATCAATCATAGTAAACTGAGCATTGCGTAGTCTGATTTTATTTATATCAATTATTAAAGATGACTTTGAAGATTCGGATGCTGCAGCAGGCTTGGCAATTTTATTTATATTCCAATTGCTGTCTATTCTGCTTCGCAATAGTTTGATGTTAGGACTATTCAAAGTGAGTTCATTTAGCTTTATTTTGCTACTAAGCAATGGTTCATAATAAATATCTACAATCACTTCATTGGCAGATGCGACAGTATCGCCGGCAGCAAGAAGTCTGAATCCTTTGACTTTAATCTTATTTAAATTAATAAAATATAAGTCTTCTATCTCAACTTTTCCAATAAGTTCATTATTGATTAACTTAGTGATTTCAGCAATAAATGATCGACGAAACGACTCGGTATTGAATACGATTGTAAGAGTAACAGACAAAAGTATCAAGAAAATAAGGAATATTAATACTATTCTCTTTAGCCATTTGAATAGTTTTTTCGAAAAAGATTTATGTTTTAAATTATTCTCCATGGGCTCAAATAATTAACAAAAATAAATTTGTTTAAAATTTTTAATTTTTTTATTGTTGCAAAATGGCAAGATAATTGTATATTACAACAATAAATATGACGAACTTAATATATAAATACGAAAAAAAACAAAGAAAATATTGCAAAAGCAATACAGAATGCAATATAAGCAAAGAAATGTAAAAATATAAATGTTTTAGGGCAATGGATAGAAAAATATCTTTAAAGTCAAGATTAATAATATGGTACTCGATAGTACTTGGAGTATCATTAGCTACCTTTGCCGGTTTGTTTTATTATTTCGTTACCAGTCAATTTCTATTTAATATAGACAAAGCTCTAAGAGATGTTGCATTTACGATTACTGATATTATTGAACTCAATCAATCAAATTTAGAGTTTTTCAAAATTAAGCCCGGCAATGATAGTAGCAATGCAATAAAAGCAATACCAGATGTATTAAGCAGCAAAAAAAACAAAAAGCATCATGATACATCAATAGAACAACAAGTTTGGGCAGCAATTTATGATCAAGTAAGCCTGAGTGCACGAAACTACTTAATTCAGGTTTCTGATGCTAATAATAGAATTGTATGGAAAAGTTTAAATCTTAAAGAAATCAATCTCCCTAGGTTTACAAAAAACAAAGAAATCGACTCTACTTTCAAACGTAAATATGATTATATGCCTTTATATATATATAAACCTAGCAAATTCAAAAATGGTGATTCCTTATATATAGATGCCCAAATTGAAAGTTCTACAATTAGAGTATTTATGCTGCAAAGAGATAATTACACTATAGCAGTTGGATATTCCTTAGATAACGTCAATGCTGTATTAAATATCATTCTCAATTTTTTCCTTATGGGATTTCCTATAATTCTAATCCTATCATCTGTTGGTGGATATTTCTTAGCAAAATTTTCAATGAAGCCTATTGATAAATTAGCAACTGCAGCTTCTGATATTACAGCATCAAATCTTAGTATGAGACTACAAAGCCCAGGTACTAAAGATGAAATAGACAGACTGACCGTTACGCTCAATAATATGATTCAACGATTAGATCAGTCCTTTACACAGATAAAACAATTTACTTCTGATGCTTCTCATGAATTGAAAACTCCTCTAACCATTTTGAGAGGCGAGCTGGAAATTGCTCTTACAAAATCGGATACAATCGAAGACTATCAATATGTGATTGCGAGTTCTCTGGACGAAGTCATTAGGCTTACTAATGTTGTAGAAGCTTTGCTTGAATTATCAAGAGCAGACTCAGGTCAATTAAAATTAGACAAGAAAAAAGATGATATTAGCAAATTATTAAATGATTTGACTGAGGATATTGAAATTTTAGCCGAAGAAAAAGAAATAAGAGTAATTTCACATATAGACCCCGACTTAGTTTGCCATTTTGATTCTGCACGTATGCATCAAGCATTGCTCAATCTTATGGATAATGCTGTCAAATATACACCCGAAGGTGGTAAAATTTTTATTTATGCAGAGAAAGATGTAAATAATATAAAAATTTCAATCATAGATACTGGAATTGGAATTCCTGAAGATCAGTTACCTTCTATATACGATAGATTTTTCCGAGTAGATAAGGCGCGTAATAGCAGAATTCAAGGTACCGGACTAGGATTATCTATAGTCAAGTGGATACTCGACGCCCATTATGCTCAAATCAATGTCAAGAGTACTCTCAACAAAGGTAGCTCTTTCGAAATATTACTACCTCTTTAGAAAATTTTTCTTTGTAACTTTGCTAAATATTATTAATTTACTTGAAATTATTATTGTATTTTAATCGATTATTTTGCTAGGAGTTAGATATGCGTTACGTTTTTGCAATTATTCTCGGCTTGATGTTGTTTTCATGCTCTGATAAAGATTCAAACAAAAACAATCCAATAGTCCCGACAGATAGCAACACAACTTTTTCTTTCGATAGTCTTGTTATCGACAAAAAAGTAATATTTACTGATGAAACTGCAGAAATTACTGCTTATGCCAGAGGTTCAAATCTTAAGTATAAATGGAAAGCTAATCCGGGTATTGTATTTGGCGAAGGTACAAAAGTTACTTACACATTATGCCACGAGGTTGTTTCTGAAATAATATGTACAGTTTCAGACGACAAAGGAAATTCAAAAACCCTTAAAGATACTGTAACTGTTAAACAAAAATTATAATTATAAATCTTATGAATAAATTTTTTATTTTAGCTTACATTCTTACTCTTATAATGAGTTATAATTCTTATAGTCAATGTTGTTCTATGGGAAGCCCTATTGCAGGTACTACTAATGTTGGTATCATCCCTGAAAATAGTATCCGTACTACTCTATTTTTTAGAAACAGTGTTTCTGACGAATATTATCGTGAAGACAAAAAAGATAAAATACAAGGTCCAATTCAAACTGCTGATTTCAATTATACAGGTCTCATGATTGGTTATGGTATTAATGATAACTTTTCTGTAGAAGCTGAAATTGGCTATTTTATTAATAAAACTCAAGATTATGGCAATATTGGCAAACTCGAAGGTAAAGGTCTGTCTAATTTAAATCTATCGGTCAAATATAATGTACTCAATGATTTGGATAATGATTTGGAATGGACTATAGGATTGATGGGAAAAATTCCTTTAGAAACTGAACTTCAGCTTTATAATGAACAGACACTTCCTGTTGATCTGCAAGCAGCTCCACGCGCTGGTGGATTGGGCATTCTTTCATTTCTAAAATATGGGCTGCCTAGTATTAATTCAAATTTATTTATGATGAATAGATATGAGTGGACTGCTGAAGACAAACATGAATACCAATATGGTCCTTTTGTATCAACTTCAATTTTTAGTTCTACTAAGATTATTGAACATTTTGCAGGTATATTGCAGTTAAGACATGAATTTCGTGGCACTGATCTCGAAAAAGGAGAAGAATCAGTTGCTCCTACCGGCATGAATTTAGTTTTTCTTTCTCCTCAGTTGAGTTATACAATCGATAATTTTAATATTTCTGCTCTCTACGATTTGCCGATTTATAAAAATTATAACAAAAGGCAATTTTCGATAGCTGGGGCTTTTTCTATAAATATTTCGTACTTACTAGATTTGAATTAAATCAATAATTTATTATTCTACTTAGGTAGAATATAAATCATTATTAAAATAAAGCTTAATTTTCTGATTCAGTGCCACATTTTTCAAAATTGTGGCACTTTTCGTTTATATTCCTGCTTTTCAGGAATACTTAGCTATAAAAACTCGCAATTCATTGGTTTACAAATATTTTTATTCTTTCCTTTCTCCAATTGCTGTTACTTTGTGCTACCATTTCTTAGTTCTTCTTCTTCGTTTTCTTATTCAAGTAAACATCGAACTAAATGTCATTTTACTACTTTTTTTTGATAAAACTTTAAGAAAGGAGCACAAAGGACACTAAGTTTTTACACAAAGGGCACAAAGTTTTTTAAAGCCAGAATACATCGCTCTCTTCTTCACTTTGTGTAACTTTGTGCGTACTTCGTGAAACTTTGTGATACTCTTCTTACTTCTTCTTCTTCGTTTTCTTATTCAAGAAGGAGAACAAAGAAAACTAAGTTTTTTTAAGAATCTCAATATCACTTTAACTTCTTTTTTACTTTTTTCTATAAAATGTATATTCAGCTTGATTTTGAGATTCTTATATATCTGTTCACTTCTTTACTTTATACTAATACATTATTAATATTACATTCTTAATGATCATTAAATTAAAATAAATAACATACAGATTCTAAAGAATTACTTTTGAAAATAATGTTTCTTGGGTATGTATTCATAATAACATTTTTACTTGAAGATTTTTTTGCAACTTTTTCAATAATTCAAGACACTAATATACAAGTCAATTTGTTAAATTATTCTTGTAAGTTTATATGAAAAAGTTAGTTAGCATTGTCTATCTGGCAATGATGTTTATTGCCTTTTTTTATTCTAAGGAATCAAAAGCAGCAAAGCCTGTAGAGATCAACTTCACAACTAATCTCTTAGCACCACACAATATAACAATCGATAAAATTGAAACCATCGATTGCAATAGAGAACTACTCCCTATTACACAGAACACCAAATCGGATACTTTGTTTGATTATTTAAATCGAAAAACAAGGTTTACCTGCTTGGG
>JAUQWR010000009.1 GCA_030835065.1 Candidatus Kapaibacterium sp. | reverse complement strand
AATCGTTGAAGATAAATATTTAGGAACCGCATATGGTGTGATGGCATCCATTCAAAACTTAGGTTTGTGGGGATTCCCTATTCTTGCCGGTGCTATTCTAGACTCTACAAATCCGGTTGGAGCTAGTAAATTGGATTATACATGGACCATGGTTATGTTTTCTAGTCTTGGTTTATTCGGATTTTTGTTTGCTTCTTTACTAAAAATAAACGAAAAAGGTCCGAATTCACATAATCTGGAAAATGTATAAAATATTCATAGTAAATTTTTTAAAATAAAAATATTTTATAAGGGCTTAACTTAGTAATTGGTTAAGCCCTTAGTATATAAAAATATTTTAAAATAATTATATAATTTTGTCGTATAATTCATTTATTATTAGTTGCATTTAAGGACTTTTAAAACTTATCCCTAAAAAATTGTTGTTTGAAATTTATTTTTTATTTATCTTTGCTGGATAATAATAAGGTTTGATAGCTATTTATTGACAAAGAATAAGCTGCTAAAGTTGTATTTCAATTTTAGATATGACTTTATGGTCAAAAAGATGAATCGGAAACAGAAATGAAAATAGCTAATTCAAAGAAAAGAATAATTTAATAATATAAGAAAAGAAAGAACCATGGCATCATTAAAACTTAAAAAAGCGGCTGCTCTTGCTCTAAAAGAAAATATGGGTGTAACCGATGATGAGACTTTATTGGTCTTGACTGACGAGCCGATGCGCGAAATCGGAGAAGCCTTTTTTGAAGCTGGTCAGGGTATTGCTCGCGAATGTTTGTATTGCGAAATTACTCCAAGACAAGCTAATGGTCAAGAACCTCCTGAACCAATTGCTGAATTGATGAAAGCAGTAGATGTTGTTATTGCACCCACATCACGTTCTCTAACTCACACTAATGCGCGCCGCGAAGCTTCTAAGCAAGGTGTCCGTATTGGTACTATGCCGGGTATTAATCAAGAATCTTTAATTCGCTGCTTATCTGCAGACTACGAAGAAATTATTCAGACTAATGAAAGATTGACTACAATACTCAAAAATACCAGTGAAATCAGAGTTACTACTAAGCTGGGTACTAACCTCACTATGCAAATTCGTGGAAGACGTATTTTATCTAGTACTGGCGAGCTCAGAACTATCGGCGAAAGTGGCAATATCCCTTCCGGCGAAGTTTATTGCGCTCCTCACGAAGGCAAAACCAATGGCGTTGTAGTTTTCGATGGCTCTATTGCTGGCATTGGTATGCTCGACGGTCCTGTTACTGTAGAAATTAACGATGGATTTGCCGAAGTTTTTACTGGCAAATCTACTCAAGCTAAAGTTTTTGAAAAAATGCTCCAAGATGTTGGAAAATACGCTCGTGCTGTTGCTGAATTTGGTATTGGCACTAATCCTAAAGCCCGAGTTTCCGGCGATATTTTGGAAGACGAAAAAGTGCTCGGTACTATTCACGTTGCATTTGGTAATAACTTGTCTATGGGTGGCAAAATCAATGTGCCTATACACCTTGACGGTATTGTTACTAAACCAACTGTTTATGCAGACGACGAAAAAATTATTGCTGCGGGCAAATTAGTTTTAGACTAGTAATCTAATAAAATTGAAATACAAGGCTGATTCTTTATTGAGTCAGCCTTATTTTTTTCTTAGTATTATTGATGCTTCTAAACTAAACAATTGCTTTACTAATGGCAGCCAAGATATAGCTGTAAGCTTTATAGCAGGTAGTCCAAACTTCATTTTAAATACTGGCCTAAGCAAATAATAATCCTGATGATATAATTCATATCCGGCTTGGCTGGCAGCTTTTAATAATTTATTGGCTGATAGGCGAATTTCCTTCAATCTAATTACTTCTCCTTGGTCATTTTCTCTTCCGGACTTAATTAATTTCTTAAAAATTCCTTTTGGCAATAAATGCAGATAAGGCAGCTTTGTAATAAAATTGCCTGCTAATGTATGTTGATGCCCACCATAAGGAGAGAAATATGGAGGAAATGTCAAATATAAAAATCCATTTGGTTTAATAATCTTCTTAATATTTTCTAAAGCTACCAGTGTATCGTCCAAATGCTCAATTACATCTCTAAGAATTACCAAATCAAATGTATTAATCCATTCTTTTGCAGGAGGATCACTAATAATATTATGATATAAATAATCTATATCAAGATGGGCAAAATCAGCAATTTTTTTACCCATTTCAAGACGATTTTCTGCAATATCAGTACCTAAAGCTTTAGACGCACCAGACTCAAAAAATGCCTGTAATGCCCCACCTTCTGCCGAACCAATTTCGCAGACCGAAAAACCAGGCTTAAATGCCTCTATTTTTGATAAATATGGAACCAACACATCCCTGCCAAGTCTGTATTGATAACCCCAATAATATTTATATGCTTCCGGTATGTCGGACTTTTTTACTATATCTTCTATATTCATTTATTTATCTAATTTGTTTTTCAAAATAAAATATTTTTGGTATTTTTCCATTTAGGATAATTAAATTACGAAATTTACTTTTCAAAGTAAAAGATTAACGAAAATTGAGAAAAAAAATTACGAGTATAAAATGAAAATTGCATATTTATCGACTTTTTACCCATTCAGAGGCGGA
>JAUQWR010000715.1 GCA_030835065.1 Candidatus Kapaibacterium sp. | reverse complement strand
TACCTCTTCGTCTGCAATATTAATGGATGCTTCGCGCAAACCATCTTCGCCTCTTACTTCGTGAAAATCAACTGAGTCTAAAGTAACATTATTAACTTTTTCGTAAATATATCTCAAAGCAGCTTCAGTAACGCCACCTGAATTACCAAAAATAATACCGGCACCAGTTTTAAATCCGAATGGAAGATCTAAGGCTTCTGGAGATAAGCTGTTAAATTTAACGCCAGCTTGTTTTATCATTGCTCCTAATTCTTGAGTAGTAATCACGTGATCGACTTCTGGAATTCCATTCTCTGAAAATTCAGGACGGCGTGCTTCTACTTTTTTTGCAGTACAAGGCATGATTGCAACAACAACAACATCTTTTTTATCTTTTTTAAACATTTTGGGGAGTTCTTCTTTTGCAATAGCACCAAACATTTGTTGTGGTGATTTGCAAGTAGAAAGATTACCCAATAGTTCGGGGAAGAATTGTTCAGCATATTTGACCCAACCTGGGCAGCAAGAAGTGAACAAAGGAAGAGTACCGCCATCAGCTTTTCTAGTCAAAAATTCATTAGCTTCTTCGACAATTGTGAGATCGGCAGTATATGAAGTATCGTAAACTTTGTCAAAGCCAATTGCTTTGAGTGCAGCCACAACCTGTCCGGTAAGTACAGCGCCTGGTTTTTGACCAAATAGTTCGCCGATAGAAATTCTAACAGCAGGAGCAATTTGAGCGACAACAGTTTTGTTAGGATCTTCGATAGCTTTCCAGACAGCATTAATTTCGCTACGAGGCACAAGAGCACCAGTAGGGCAAACTCGAGCGCATTGTCCGCAATCGATACAATCAACTTTTGCAAGACCTTTGCCAAAAGCAGGAGTAACAGAAGAATTAGCACCACGGAAAGCGAAATCAATAGCTCCAATGCCTTGAATTTCTTCGCAGGCTCTAACGCAATCGCCACATAAAATACATTTATTTGGGTCGCGAGTAACAGCATAAGAGCTATTATCGAGAGGCAATTTATTTTCTGTACGTTTAAATCTGATTTCAGTAACACCTAATCTATGAGCCAATTCTTGCAATTTGCAAGCATTGTTTTTGGCACAAGTAGGGCAGTCGTGATTATAGCTAGAGAGAAGCAATTCGATAGTAATTTTGCGAATTTCTCTCAATTGTTCAGTATTAGTTTTAACCTTAAGATTTTTTTCGGGTTTAATAGAGCAAGAAGCAATCAAGCCTCTGCCTTCCACTTCAACTAAGCAAAGGCGGCAAGCGCCATAAACGCTAAGTTCAGAATGATAGCAGAAAGTAGGAATATCGATATTAGTTTTACGAATAACTTCCAAAAGATTACGCTCGCCATTAAAGCCGACTTGCTTACCATCAATAATCATCGAATTCATCATTACACTCCAATAATAGCATTTAATCTACAAGAATCCATACAAGCGCCACATTTGATACAAATTTCATCTTTAATAACGTGGACTTCTTTCTTAGCGCCGGTAATTGCATTGACAGGGCAGGCTTTGATACACAAGCCGCAACCTTTACATTTTTCAGCTATAATTTGAGGCGACAATAATGCCTTACATTTTTTAGCCGGGCATTTTTTCTGAATGACGTGAGCGTCATATTCTTCGCGGAATTGTACAAGAGTGGAAAGTACCGGATTAGGAGCTGTCTTGCCTAAACCGCATAAGGAACCTTTTTGGACGGCTCTTGCCAGTTTTTCTAATAAATCGAGAGTTTCTACCGTAGCTCTTCCTTCGGTAATATCATCTAGCAATGCAAGCATTTGTTTAGTACCTTCGCGGCATAGAACGCATTTTCCGCATGATTCATTTTGAGTGAATTGCATAAAGAATTTAGCAATCTGAACCATACAGGTTTCTTTGTTCATTACAACCAAACCACCAGAACCAACCATAGCTCCAATACTAATTAAAGAATCGAAGTCTAAAGGCATATCTAGATGTTCTTTTGTAAGGCAACCGCCAGAAGGACCGCCAATTTGCACAGCTTTCAGTCCATCACGTGAAATCGTGCCGTCTTCTAAAGTGACTCCTCCACCGATATTAAAAACGATTTCTCTAAGGGTAGTGCCAAAAGGAACTTCAATGAGCCCAGTATTTGCCACATGCCCTGTAAGAGCAAAAGTTTTAGTGCCCGGAGAATTAGGAGTGCCAACTTCTCTATAACTTTTTGCACCATTAAGAATGATTAGGGGTACAGATGCTAAAGTTTCGACGTTATTAATAACGGTTGGTTTTCCGAACAAACCGGATTGAGCGGGGAAAGGAGGTTTTGGGCTGGGCATACCGCGTTTGCCTTCGATAGAAGCAATCAAAGCTGTTTCTTCGCCGCAAACAAATGCACCGGCACCTTCCATTACATGTATTTTAAAGTTAAAATTAGATCCGAAAATATTATTTCCAAGCAAACTCATTTCTTCGGCATTTTTAACAGCTTGGCGCAATCTACGCACAGCAAAAGGATATTCAGTACGAACATAAACATATCCTTCGTCTGCACCAATAGCTTTAGCCGCAATCATCATACCTTCGATAACAGAATGAGGATTGCCTTCCATAACAGATCTATCCATGAAAGCGCCTGGATCGCCTTCGTCGCCGTTACAGATTACAAATTTCTTTGGTCCTGGCTCTACACGGGTAAACTCCCATTTTTTACCTGTAGGGAAGCCACCGCCGCCACGACCTCTAAGCCCGGAAAATAGAATTTCTTCGCAAATATCTTTATCAGTCATTTCGACAATAGCTTTATAAGCAGCTTGATAGCCATCATTGGCAATATATTCATTAATATCGCCAGGATTGAGTTTGCCACATTTATCTAATACAGTACGTCTTTGGCGGTTATAGAAAACAATATCTTTAGCGCCTTGGCATTTTTCGTTAGTATTAGGATCTACATATAAAAGTTTATCAACAACTTTATTAAGGCAAAGAGTATGGTCCACAATTTCAATAACGTCTTCTTCACGAACCTTTACATAATGAATATCATCGGGTTCGATACTAACGAGAGGACCCATTTGGCAAAAGCCTTGGCATCCGCTTTCAGAAAGGTGAACAGAATTATCAGAGTGTTCTTTAAAATCAATATCAACAACACATTCCAATCCGGCTTCTTCGATACGGCGAACTAATTCGTCGTAAACTTTGCGAGAGCCATTGGCAACGCAACCAGTACCGGCACAAACAACAACTCTACGTTTGATAGAAGAGCTGGATTTCAAATATTTTTCTTTAATTTGGAGGAGATCATTAAGCGACTTTTTCATTTTCATCCTCCTGATTGATAATAGACTCTAAGACTTCGACAGTGCGTTTAGGAGTCATTTGAGAGTAAACATCATCATTAATAACGACAACAGGAGCCAATCCGCAAGCGCCAAGGCAAGAGACAGTCTCGAGAGTGAAGAGCATATCTTCGGTAGTATTTTTTTTGTCGTTAAGTCCGAGTTTAAGCTGGATAGCTTCAATAATAGGCACGGATTGCTTAACATGGCAAGCAGTGCCATCGCATACTTTAATAATATGCTTACCTTTAGGCTCTAAAGCAAAGTGAGCAAAGAAAGTAGCGACGCCATAAACGCGTGCAGGGGAGATATCCAAAGATGAAGCGATAAAAGTCATAATATCTTCGGGAAGATATCTATATTCTTCCTGAACAGCTTGAAGTATAGGGATTAATTTGCTTTCATCATAGTCGTTGGTCTTTAAAATTTCGCAAACCTTTTCGAATTTTCTAAGCGCCAAATTCGAATCATCATTGAGCGTACTCATTAAAACAAACTCCAATAATCATTTATTTGTAAGAATCAAGGCAAAATAAAAAGAAGCAAACTCTAAGTGGTTGTTTGCTTATAAACAGCGAGCTTGCGAGTTAAGACTGCAAGGCTTTGGGTGAATTGAGCATTTTCTACGATAACGTGCTTAGGAACTTTCAATTTAGCGGGTACGAAGTTCCAAATAGCGACGATACCACCTTTAATCATTAAGTCAACAGATTCTTGCGCCACTTTAGCCGGAACGGTCAGCACACCAACATGGATTTTCATTAATTGAGCTAAAACCGCCATTCTTTCGATATGGAGAACCTCAACATCGTGAATTTTTGTCCCAATCTTGCTTTTGTCTGTATCAAAAGCA
>JAUQWR010000714.1 GCA_030835065.1 Candidatus Kapaibacterium sp. | reverse complement strand
GACTACAGCACCAAATAAGCAATCAGATAAAGTAAGAATTCAAGATTATACAGTAACAATCGATGCTGCAACAGCACCGGTATCAATGTTGTCTGTTGAGAATGGAACTGGTGGTCGCCAACCAGGAAAATTAAAAATTGTAGGTAATAATTTCGTTATTGGCGATACATTCTCAATAGAGAATAAAGCATTATTGCAAATAGGCTCAGACGATGGAATAACTAGTCCACCTTCTAATGCCGGAAATATTCGTACTACATATAGAAATTATTCAAGTTCTGCAATTTATGAATACATTTCAGCAAATAACCAATTAACGGGTGATGGAGTTCCATCAACTGTTTCTACTATTATTTGTTCAAAACCTTATAATGTTAAATTATCATTATCCAAGAATATATCCATAGTTGATTCATTAGTAATAAATAATGGTTCTTTCGATTTAGATGCATATTCAATAAATGGAAATAGTGCCGGAAGAACTCTTACAATGCGAGGTGGAGAGCTTATAGTGAGGAGTAACTTCCCACTAAATTACACTGCCCCTACATTCACAAGCGGTACTATCACTTTTGATGGAACAGGAAATACAACTGTGCCTTCTTCCGGTTCTTCACCGGCAGTCAATCAATATAATAATTTGAAAATAACAGGATCGGCAAGAGCAGGTAATATAAAATTAGAAGACTTAGGTGAAATAAGGATAGCTGATACTTTAGATTTATCAGGATTGAACTTTACTAATAACACATGGCGATTTATATCTAATGGAACTACTTTTAGATTTAATAAGCCATCCGGTATTCAAAATATCCCATGTAGTCCCGCTTCTCCAGTAGATTCATTAGTTTATCTTGAATATTATAATTTGATAGTTGATGGTAATTCTACTAAAAGATTGTTTTCAACTTCAAATCCAATATTTAAAGTATTGCATGACCTGACTATTACAAATAATTCTACTTTAGAAGCTAATGGCTTTAATTTAGAAATTCAAGGAAATTGGGACAACCAGTCTGGGATTTTTAATCCTGGATCAAAAGCTGTAATATTTAGATCGCCCAATGCGACAATTGCAACTGATGTAAAATCCAGATCTACAACAGACAATCCATTCAACGATGTAGTGATAGCCGGTTCGGGTATTGTGAAACCTTTTGACGATATGCTTATCAATGGTAATATATTAATACATGCTGGTTCGAATTTGCAGCTTACTAATACAAACTTGAGCATAAAAGGAAATTGGACAAACCAAGGCGGTACGCTTATCCCAGGTTCTTCTAATATCATATTTAATGGCAATAGTTTGCAAACCATAAGCAAGTCTGTCAATACAAATGAAACATTCAATAATTTAACAATAAGTAACTCTAATAATGTTAATGCAAGTTCCCTTGGTTCAAATTCGAATGTCGGAATTGTAGTGAATGGAACTTTAGCATTAAATTCCGGAAATTTGATAACAAGGAATAGATTTGCTGCTAGTTTAGGAACATTGACAAGAACTGGTAGTGGATTTATCGATGGAACTTTAAGGAAGAATATAAATACAGGAACTGGTACATATACTTTTGAAGTTGGTTATAATAAATCATACACACCAGCACAAATTTCTTTTAATGGAAGTGGAGGTAGTGCCGGATTAATTGCAATTACAAGTGATACTATTACGACTTCGAGTAGTCCGATAAGCTGGCAAGATGCAGCACCAACTGATATTTTACCAGCTGGTAGCACAATGAGCATGCCTAAACATGTTGTAAGGCAATGGACAATTGCTTCTCCTTCGGGCTCTAGCTTTGCTATGGGATCTCGTTCGTATGATGCAACTTTGAATTTTATTCCTGGAAGTTCTCCAATCGGTGACATTAGGAATTCGGGTTCAACACCTGAATTTGAAGCAAGACTCAGAGCTTCAAATACTTGGATAAACCCATTTTTCTTTGGTAGCAGACCAATTATGGGTACTCGAACTGCGTCTTCGACTCAATTTAGATTGCTTGATAGCCTTGGTACAATTATTATTGGCGAGCCTGGTGCACTTAGCTTCTATACAAGAGCAAGTGGAGCTTGGAATAATCCTAATAATTGGTCTACTCAGGGTTATGATGGTGTTGCTTCCTCTGTATTCCCTTGCCAAACTACAAATAACGTTAAAGTATATATTGGTAGTGGTGATACTATTACTTTAGATGCAAATCGAGTAATTAATAACGCTGCATTATTCAATGGATTGCTTCAAATTGATTCTTCAGGTGTGTTGAATACAACAAGCTTCAATGTAAGTGGTAATGGTGAATTTAGACTAATGCAATACGGTACTTTAGCAATTGGTGATACAAATGGAATAAGACAATCAACTGCAATAGGTAATATTCAACTAACAACAAGAAACTTTAA
>JAUQWR010000713.1 GCA_030835065.1 Candidatus Kapaibacterium sp. | reverse complement strand
ATCCAATATTTTATGTTTACCTGGTTTTGGTTATTATATTCGACTTTCTATTATTCATGCGTAGAAAGGAATATTAGAATGGGAATGAAAAGTAACATTGCTCAATATTGTCGATACTCATTGATTAATGAGAAGGCTTTTTCAATAATTTCTGCATTATTTCTGCCGGGCTTGTTGCTAATTGATATGATAATCAACTCATCAGAGTTGCTCTTAACGGCTAATCTGATTAAATACATATTTATCGCTGAACTGATTACAATTACAAGTATTAAATATAAATCAAATATTAGTAGAGTTTCTGTATTAGTATATGGAAGCTCTAATATTGAAATATTTATGATT
Organism: Candidatus Kapaibacterium sp.; assembly: GCA_030835065.1. Classification (GTDB taxonomy): domain Bacteria; phylum Bacteroidota; class Ignavibacteria; order Kapaibacteriales; family UBA2268; genus JAUQWR01. Next base: position 6,030 of record JAUQWR010000713.1, on the reverse strand, counting down.
AATATTTTTGAGCGAGTCAAATTTATATTGTTGATGCTGTTAAGTTTATGGTTTACAAGTTTCTTTATCGATATTAAAGATTACAAACTAATTTCAATTGTCATATTAAATATTCTTACTATATATTCTTTGAATAGCATTGGACTTTCAATAAAAACATCGATGAAAGCTTCGGTAAGCAATAAGATAATCAAACGATATATACTTGTATTTGCACCTATAATAATAACAGCTATTTTACTTGTGCTCTTCACAGATTCTTTTTGGGAATATCTTTTTGGTAAAGATATAATTGAAAATGGCATATCCACTTATATTTCATTAAGTATTCTGTGTGCTGCAATACATTTTATTGAATTTAAGTTTTTCGTTTTATATAAAAATTATATAGACTTACTTAAGTACAAAAGTAGCAACAATGATTCAAAAGTTATTGTTTGATATAATTAATTATATTATGGAAAGAAAATGAAATTTGTAAAATACTTTTTATATTCGATTAAAAACAATAAGGCAAAATCATTGTATTATTTAGGTTTAATGCCAATTATCGAAATACTATATATAGTGATTAACAATCAAATTGATATATCAAAATTAGGATTAGAATTAAAAGACAGATTTCTATTTTTAATTGTATTTGTGGTATTGGGGAGCATTAATAAAAAACTACCTTTTGTACCACTGCTTTACTCAAAATCAAATTTGGAAGAGTACATATTTATATACATTGAAAGATTTAAGCATTACTTATTATTATATTTTGGAATTATCTTATCAAGCATTATTTTCAATTCTTATGATAAATCTACATTATTGATAGGCTTGCTATTAATCTTTATTGGAATTAATTATCAATTATATGGATACATTAATAGTATAATAAGCTCGCGAATGCCCAAAGCTACAAAATTTCAAATTGCAAAAGCATCTACAAAAGTAACAGGAAGCATAGTTGCTTCATTTTTTCTGGTGATTTTTCTATTGATCGGTTTAGATTATCTTAATATTTATAATTTCCCTATTTTCGGGTTTAATTTTAATATAAAAGCAGCGATTACATTGATATACTTGATTTCAATCACTATTATACTACATATTTTAGATTTTAAGTATGTTATAAATAAGCAGAATTATATTAACATTGAGTCGCTCGAAATGTCGAGATTTATTAATAAATACAGAAAAAAAACAAAACTATTCTCGCTATTCAGATAATATGATTAATTTTGCTGAATATAATAATGCAAAATTATAATTGGATATAGATGAGAATCGAACGAAAACCGGATTGGTTAAAGATAAGGCTCCCTGGTGGAGAGAATTATACAAAAGTAGCAGAAATTGTAGAAACTCATAAGTTACATACTATTTGCTCAAGTGGTAAATGCCCAAACATGGGTGAATGCTGGGCTGCCGGCACAGCAACATTTATGATTTTAGGAGATATTTGCACTCGTGCCTGTAAGTTTTGTGCTGTAAAAACCGGACGCCCTCTCCCAGTTGATTTTAGCGAAGCAGATAATGTTGCTAATTCAGTAAAATTGCTCAATCTTAGGCACTGTGTTATAACTTCTGTCGATAGAGATGATTTGAAAGATGGTGGTGCTGAATTATGGGCACTTACTATCAAAAAAGTAAAAGAACTCTGCCCTGATACTAGTATTGAAGCTTTAATACCTGATTTTGATGCTAAAACTGAATTGATTGATCTTGTTATTGATGCAAAACCTGAAATAATTTCACATAATCTTGAGACAATTAGCCGGCTTACTCCTTTAGTGAGAAGCAAAGCTAAATACGATAGAAGCTTAAAAGTAATCGAACATATAGCTAAATCTAATAGTTCTAATGCAAAATCTGGAATAATGCTGGGATTGGGTGAAACATTTGAAGAAGTCTTAGCTACTATGGACGATTTACTTGCAGTTGGGTGTAAAATTATGACAATTGGACAATATTTGCAACCTACAAGAAACCATCTCAAGGTAGAACGGTTTGTGAGCCCCGAAGAGTTTGCAGAGTTAAAAGAAATTGGCTTGTCTAAAGGTTTTGAATTTGTTGAAAGTGCTCCTTTAGTTCGCTCATCTTATCATGCAGAAAGACATATTAAAACGGAGAAATAATGTATAAAGCTAAATTTGAAGATTTGGGTAAGATAAAGTATAATGACGCTTGGGAATATCAAGAAAAGCTTTTTGCAGAATTATTGGCTAAGAAAAATGATGAAAATCGTAGCGGATATATTTTGTTTTGCGAGCATAATCATGTTTATACTTTAGGCAAAAGTGGTAATGAAGAAAATTTATTGGTTGATATTTTAAAACTAAACCAATTAGATGCTGAGTTTGTCAGGACTAATCGTGGTGGTGATATTACTTATCACGGTCCTGGTCAAATTGTAGGCTATCCTATTATTGATCTTGATTGCCTTAAAATTGGTATTAAAGAATATGTTTTTAGAATTGAAGAATCAATTATTTCTGCAATTGCCGAAATGGGAATTTTAGGTGGAAGAAAATCCGGTGCTACAGGTGTGTGGCTGGATACTGATACAGTTAATGAAAGAAAGATTTGCGCTATCGGTATCAAAGCTAGCCGCGGGGTTACTATGCATGGTTTTGCCTTTAATGTAGAAACAAACTTAGAATATTTCAATATGATCAATCCATGCGGATTTTCCAGCAAAGCAGTTAGTTCGGTGGCAAAGGAATTGATTGGGGCTAATATGTTTAGTATGGATGATTGTAAGAAAATTGTAAAAAAACATCTCGCTACAAACTTAGGTTTTGAATATATTGATTAGAATATTATTTCATGCTTAGTATTGCTTATAAAAATCAGGAAAGCAATTCTAAGCATATTTATTTTTTCTTAGCAAGAAAGTAAGGAAATAAAGGCCTTTTGATAATTCATTTTATGAATTTATTAAATCAAAAAGATCAATTAAAAGAAGCAAGAAATGGCATCATTAAGTAACTCAAATTAAAACAAACCTTTGAAGGTTCTGCAAAAAGAGATTTTTAAATCTTGAATGTTTTAGAACTCCTTTCTCAATTTTTTATGAAAATTTAAAAAATATACCATTACTTTATCTCAGTATTTGCAAATTTGCTGTATTATTGATATAATATTTTGTTTTAAATCTTTTATTCATTAATTTGTTGTAAAGAATGCCGAATAGCTGTAGGCTTCTGATATCTAAAATTTAAGTGGATATAAAACATGAGAAATCTTATCTTTTTAATCGTTTTTTTATTATGCTTTTGCATAGTGAATGCTCAAAATATAAAGCCATCGATCCAAGTTAATGGTAGTGCCGAGCTGGAAATAGAACCTGATGAAATTCTTTTTGAAATTAGTATTAAAGAATACTGGGTCGAAGAATTTAAAAAAGGCAAAGATTATGACGACTATAAAACTAAAGTTCCAATGAAAGAAATAGAACCAAATATACTAAAAGCCTTAGGAAATATTGGTATTAATAAAAATCAAATTACTGTTAATGATATTGGTAATTATTGGCGCCATATGGGAAAGGAATTTCTTTTGGCTAAAAAGATAGTTATAAGTGTAAAAGAATTCAGCATGATAAATAAAATCATCGAATCGATTGACCCAAAGGGGATAGAATCAATGAGGATTGCTGAATTAAAAAATAAAAATATTAGCGAATTTAGGAAAAAAGTAAAAACTGAAGCCTTAAAAGCAGCTCAAGACAAAGCTAGTTACTTGCTTAGCAGCCTAAATAAGCAAATTGGTGATATTATATCAATAAAAGAACTCACCAATGGAGATTCTGCTTTACCATATTTCTTTGGTGGTTCTAGTTCAATATCAAGCAATTCTATAATGTCTTCAATTGATGATTCGGGTATTGATAATCTTAGAAAAATAAAATTGAGATATGAAATCGTTGCTGAATTTGAAATTAAATAATTTGAGAATATTATGCCTGCTTTCGCTTCTAATATCAATTAGTGCATGTGCTAATTTTGATACAACCCAGACCGGAAGAAGTATAGGCAAAAATAATATGTCTTATTCCGGCTCTTTTAATTTTAGAGCATTTGATAAATCAGATATTAGTCTAGATTCTGATAGTATATTACCATTCTCTGCACAAGCCAGACTATATTATGGTTTGAATGATAATTTTGATATTGGATTATCAATTAATTCGAGTTCTCTAATGACTTTGCATTCAAAATATCAAATTATTGGGTCTAAAAATTCTTTTTATGCTGCCAGTATCGGTGCTGATATCGGATGTGCTACTCTATCTACATTTCTAACCAAGACAAGCGCATATACCGGATCTTTCCGAATTTATAATTCATTTCATTTAAATGATAAGTTTGGTGTTACTTTTCACCCGGCTTATATTTATTTTGCAAAATCGCAAAATTCAAACAAGCTTGGCGGACCATACGATAGATATGCAAATATATATGGATTATCGAGCGCAGTATTTTATGGAAAATCATTCAAAGTGTTTCTCGAAACTTCATATTTTGGTTCGTTCAATAATGATGTTATCAAACTGAGACCATCTTTATCGATTGGTTTTTCTTATGATTTCGAGTATAATAACCGATAGACAAATTTGGACACAATTTCTATATGAAGATAATTATCGAAACAAATACTTGTTGCTTGCGTATCTTTATATAAATAAATACATTATTAATTATTTAATTGAAAAACATGGCTACATTGGTACTAGGAGCAAGTGGTGCAACAGGCAAAATGCTTGTGGAACAATTATTATCAAAATCACAAAAAGTGAAGGCAATCGTTCGCCGTTCAGCAAATATTCCTCAATCATGGATATCTAGTCCAGATGTCACTCTGATTTATGCAGATATCAATAGTATTAGCTGTGATGACATGACAGAATATATGACCGGCTGCACTGCTGTGGCTTCTTGCTTAGGTCATAATATTAATATCAAAGGAATTTTTGGAAAGCCAAAAAGATTGGTGGCAGATGCTGTGAGATTGGTGTTCGAAACAGTTCAAAAAAATAAGTCTAATCAGTCGATTAAATTTATTCTGCTTAATACAGTAGCCAATCAAAATAGAGATTTGAATGAAAATGTACCAACAAGCCAAAAAGTAATAATTTCGATAATAAGACTTTTATTGGCACCACAGGCAGACAACGAAGAAGCCGCAGATTATTTAAGACTTAATGTAGGTAATAAAAATCCAAATTTAGCATGGGTAATCGTCAGGCCTGATACTTTAATAGATGCTGAATTAAGTGAGTATGAGATAATCCCCTCGCCAAGCAGATCAATGTTTAAACCTGCAAAAAGTAGCCGAATTAATGTTGCTAATTTTATGGCAAATTTGATTTCTGATTCTAGTTTATTTGACAAATGGCAGGGACAAATGCCTGTGATTTATAATATTGAATAATTATAAAAAGATTTATTTCATAATGTTTATTTTTGGAAATAATAGCTATTTAATAATCTGTCTTAATTGTAATTGAGTATTTATATGTACCGTTTTATAGCCAAACAATTTCGCAAACCAAGTGGATTACTTGGTATTATAGCCTCGTCTTTGATGAAAAAAGGGAATATTCATGCCTATAATATAATTATCAAAGAATTGGGCATAGAGTCGAATGATCATGTTTTAGAGATTGGATATGGTCATGGTGTGGGTTTGAATATGATTTGTGATAAATATGATTGTAAATTAAGCGGGATCGATTTTTCGAAACTTATGTTTAATGAAGCAAAAAAAAGGAATTATAAGTTTATTCTAAATAAACAACTTGAACTTAAATATGGGAATTATCAGGATATAGTATTCGATCAAAATTCATTCAATAAAATATTCTTTATTAATGTGATTTATTTTTGGAAAGATCTTGATTTAGTGTTTAGAAAAATATATAATGAGCTAAATCCCAATGGTATCTTGTTGTTTTATATGGCACACCCGGATGACCTTAACAAGCTTAAGTTTACCGATGATTCAGTCTTTAATAAATACACTCTGGACTTTGTAATC
>JAUQWR010000712.1 GCA_030835065.1 Candidatus Kapaibacterium sp. | reverse complement strand
GTAATCCATCTTTGCAACCTCCAGAAATTGGATCATAAACAGAAAGGTTTAGGTCGTTTCTGCCTAAAAACCAATCAAAAATAATATGTGCTTCTTTTTTCCAGAATTTTTGTCCAGTAATTTTATAAGCTGCCAAGCATGCAGAAATCATAGATTGGGCTTCGATGGGCTGCTGATCAAATCTGGCTTTTTCTTCATTTCTATTATAGAAACCATCTGTACCAATAGGAACAAAATGACCATTTGTAGAATTGGATTTCTGCAATTCCAATAGCCACATAAGTGAATCTAAACCTATGTTTAACAATGAACTATTGGCAATTTTTTCTGCACTTAAAATTAAAGCATGTGGGATTACAGCATTACAATAATTTAAGCTGTTTTCGAACCAATTCCAATCTTTAGTGGAAACAGCATCGTATAGTTGTGCTAGTTTTTCTGTAAAATTTAATCTTAAATGGTTGATTTTGCTATCACCATTAAATTTTGTGGAGTATTCATAAATACCTAATAAAGCAAACGCCATAGCTCTTGGACTTTGCAGTTCAATTAATGATGGCAATGCTTTTTCGAATAATATACTAGCAATATTTTGAAATGAAGAATTCTTTGAACGTCCGATTACTGTACCAAGTGCCCAAATAGTTCTGCCTTGGCTGTCTTCAGATCCTTTATCTTCAAGCCAATTTCTATTATAGTCTAAGAAGTTTCTAAAATTCTTGCTTGTTTCATTAAATGCATAAAGAAGAAAAGCTAAATAAATATGAGAGAATCGATTTATTTCGCCATTATACATGTTTTCTAAAAGCACACTAATGATTAAAGCCCTTGCATTATCGTCTAAGCAATAACCATGAGAATAGTTTGGAATTGTATAAATTGAATGTTGGATTATACCAGTATAGTCTGTCAATCTTTTAAGGTGATTTAAGTTTATACTGGGGAATTCACTTTGATTTTTCTCAACCGGTTTGATAACAAAAATAGGCAGTTTTGTTGTATGCATTTTTTCAATTCTTGATTTTTCGAAACATTTCATATAATATTCAGCAGTCTTAGACCATATCATATCACGACCATAGAGATAAGCTTTTTTTCTTATTGTATGTCTGGTCTTTTCATCTTCAAGTAAATGAATAATATGGTAAGTAAGAGCATCTTTGTCATTAAAAGGAACAATAATACCTCTTGAATCAGCCAACATTTCTTTAGCATACCAATAAGGAGTAGAAATAATTGCTTTACCAGCTCCAACAGTATATGCAAGTGTTCCAGAAGTAATTTGTTCTTCATTCAAATATGGAGTAATATAAATATCTGCAGCACCAATAAAATTAATAAGTTCGTTGGTACTAACAAATCTATTATAAAACATAATATTATTTTCGACAGATAATTCCTGTGCGATTCTATTTAAAGAGTTTCTATAAATTTCGCCCTGAGAATTTTTTACTTTTGGATGAGTTTCTCCAAGAATAATATAAACAACATTAGGAATAGTTTCTAATACTTTTGGCATTGCTTTAATTACATTTTCAAATCCTTTGCTTGGGGATAATAAACCAAAGCTTAGAATTACATTATTACCCTCAACACCGAATAAATCTTTATGATAATTGGGATCTACGAAAGGAATATCAGGAATACCATGATGAATCATATCAATTTTTTCAGAATCAATATTATAAACATTTTTTAGAATGGATACACCTTTGTGACTCATCGAAATTACTCTATCAGACATAGCTAATACTTTGTCCATTACAAATTTTTGTTCAGGATTTGGATTTTGAAGTATAGTATGAAGAGTAGTAACAATAGGCATTCTTAATTCTTTTAATAAAGCAATAATATGGCTACCCGAAAGCCCCCCAAAAATACCATATTCAAATTGAAGACTTACAATATCTACATTATTAATATTTAAAAATTCTGCAGCTCTTTTGTAAGTATCAATATCTTTTTCATTTAATTCGAAGCGCACTCTATTAGGATAATCATATCCATCTTCTCTATCATTAACAGGTAGAGCAATGCAAGTGGTAGAAGGGTAAGCATCTGCAATAGCTTCAGATAAATCAGTGGTAAATGTTGCAATACCACATTGTCTAGGAAGATAATTACCTATGAAAGCTATTCTATCGATTGATTTGTTATTATTCATGTTACACCATTATTTTATATCAAGTGGCACAACACCAGCAATTTCACTAATAACATTAATTAGTTTCGTATCGATTGGTATAATAATCTTTGAATTGTTTTCTAATGCTCTTTCTACGGTTTCTAGTTTTTTCAATACTTGAGCATTGCCAATAAAATAAAGATCTGCAGCTTCATTGACCAACTTAATTGCAGCAGCATCACCTTCAGCATGCAATATTTTTGATTGTTTATAACCTTCGGCATCTTTAATTTTTGCTCTTTTTTCGCCATCAGCAACAGTTTCTCTAGCAGAGGCAAAATCAATTGCTGCAACTTTTTCATTTTCGGCTTTTACAACTTTATTCATAGTTTCTTGTACATCTGGTGGAGGTGCAATTTCTTTTAGTTCTGTTCTAACAATCTCGATTCCCCATGTATGAGTTTCGAGAAGCAATGTTTTATGCAATTCTGCATTAATTCTTCCACGCTCGCTATTTGCTGATTTTAGTGTGAGTGTACCTATAATATTTCTCAAAGTTGTTCTGGCTAGATTAACTATTTGATAAATATAATCATTTACATTATATATTGAAGATTTAACACTTTCCTCATCAGATTTTACTTTAAAGTAAACTTGTGCATCTACTCTTGCATTCAAATTGTCATTTGTTATAATTTCTTGCGACTCTGCATTAATCATTGATTCAGTAACATTAATCCTATACATTTTTTCGATGAAAGGGATAATCCAATGAAATCCTGGGTTAGCAAATCTGTGGTATTTTCCAAGGCGCTCAGTTAAGCCTCTGTGAGTTGGTCTTACTATTCTAATACCTGAAAGTCCAATCACTATTATAAATATTACTAAAATAATGTAATACATATCCTTACTCCCAATAATTATTTGATTTAAAATTTATTTGTATTAATTGTATTTGTATCTTTTTTATAATTTGTATAATTGTATGGTATAATATATTTTTCAATATTATTTTTGAAAGTTTTAATTAAATATTGATTTGAATAATATTAAAATATAAACATTGTTGATTGATAATTAGAACTTTTCTTTATTTTCTTACATATAAACATATAAAAAATCATAAATTATCAACAGTGATAATCTATGATTTTTTAAATTTATAATGTTACAAAATTCCTATTAAAATTTATAATATTTACAAATTTGAAATATCTTTTCTTCTGCGGGAAGTCATTTTTTTAAAGAAGGAAGGAGTAAGACCAGTAACTTTTTTGAACTGAGCAGAAAGGTGTTGAACACTACTATAATGCAATTTCCAAGCAATTTCGGATAAATTCAATTCATTATATATAATTAACTCTTTGACTCTTTCAATTTTCTGATTAATTATATAATGTTCTATTGTAGTGCCATGAACTTCAGAAAATAAATTTGATAAATATTTGTAATCATAATTTAATGATTGACTTAGAATTTTTGTAAAATTTATTTTTTCATCTTCTTCGGAATAATGAATTTTTTCTATAATAATCGATTTGATTTTTTCAATTATTTGGGCTCTTCTGTCTAAAATCAGTTCCAAACCATAATGCTTTAATGAAATATCAAGTTTATTGAGAAGCAAATCAGAAAGACTATCTGTTATTTCTACTTCTCCTAATGATAGATGAAGATAATGAATACCTAATTTTTCTAATTCAGATTTCAATACCATTTTGCATCTTTGGCATACCATATTCCTAATAAACAATTTCATAATTACCTATTTTAAATATAATATGAATGACGAGCTATTTGGAAAAATATTTTAAAAACTACTTGAAATACAAGGTGTTAAATCAGTATTTATACTTAGCAAATTTAAAAAAAATAATGTTATTTTTGAGTCTGTGTGCCAGAAAAAATAATATTAAGATGATTATTTGTATTGGCTAAAATATAAAAAATCATGGTAATTTATTATTTAGTATTAAATTGGTTGTTATGGAAAGTTTGTTTGATTTTAAATGGAGTGATTTGGGAGATATCGAACTAGGACGTCCAAATCTTGGGAATTCAACAAATGTAGTCAATTATAGGCTGCTTCAATACTCTTTAATGTCTGTTCTAAAGAAATATTATGGAAATAAAAAAGCAAAGCAATTGCTTAGAGAAGGCGGAATTGTAGCGGGTATTGAATTTTGTAAAAATATATTGAATATAGATCTTTGTTTCAATGAGTTTATTGCTCAACTTACAGATGTTTTAATCAAGCTAAGAATAGGTAATTTGAGAGTAGAAAAATCTGATCTTTCTAACTATGAATTTACATTTGTTATCAGTGAAGATCTTGATTGTTCAGGATTGCCAATCAAGGGAAATACAGTGTGCGACTATGATGAAGGTTTCTTGAAAGGAATTTTGGATTCATATTTGAACAAAAATTTTATTGTCGAAGAAGTAGATTGTTGGTCTACTGGTGGGCGTGTCTGTAGGTTTGAAGCGAGAATTAGCAATGAAAACTGATTTTTTAATGAGTTTAAATGAGATTGTTGAAGATATTAATAATTGCAATAATGCTGCTGCATTGCATAAAATTCAACAAATTGATGTAAGCTCAATTAATTCAAAAGAAGAGAAAGACTTATATGCAAATTTATACACAATGATTTCAAAATGTAATGAATCAGAAAATTACATTTTGAATTTATCTAAAGGAAATTTGGATATTAAGTCCCCAAAAGGTAATCACTTTGTTTCGCCATTTAAAGAACTTCATTCAAATCTAAAGCATTTACTGTGGCAAGTTGGCCAAATCTCGCAAGGAGATTATAATCAGGTAATTAGTTTTTCTGGTGATTTTTCAAAATCATTTGATATATTAACAAAATCATTGAAAGAAAAAGAGTATGCTGAAAAAGCATTAAAAGAAAGCGAACAAAAACTATCTGCTATCTTTTCATCTGCTAATGTAGGTATTAGCATTACCGATAAAACAGGCAGATATATAATGCTGAATAAATGGTGGTCTGATTTCTTACTGTTTAGTTCTGAAGAAATCCTATTTAAAACATTTATGGAATTTACTTATCGAGATGATATTGAGAAAAGTATCAATAGTTTTAATGAATTAATTGCGAATAAGATTGATTCTTATAGAATTGAAAAAAGATTTGTTCGAAAAGATGGAATGATACTCTGGGGCGATTTAATGGTTTCGCCGGTTAAAGATTGTAATGGTAAAATTGAATTTGTTGTAGGTATAATATCTGATATTACTGAAATCAAAAAGAACGAAGAAAAAATATTAACTTATTCTCAAAAATTGGAATTGACGAATAATGAATTAGTTGCTTCAAAAGGACTTATCGAAGCTAATCTATTGCAAAAAAATTCATTGATAAAACAATTAGAATATGCCAGAAATCAGGCTGAAATTACTCTAAAAGAAAAGGATAAGTTTTTTTCTATAATAGCTCACGATTTGAAAGGTCCACTTAGTACTTTTAAGAACGTCACGAGTTTACTTCATGATTCTTATAATGATTTTTCGAACGAAGAAAGAGTAGATTTTTTGGCATTGATCAAAGAATCATCATCCAATATTTATAATTTATTAGAAAATCTGCTTGAATGGACACATTCTCAACGTGGTACTATTAAATTAAATCCAAAAATGGTTTCGGCTAAATCTATAATTGATGAAACAATAAAATTATTGATACATTCTGCTAATAATAAAGAAATTATTATAAAAAATTATGTAGAATCAGATGTATATATTTATGCAGATAGTAATTTGATCAAAACAGTATTTCGTAACTTAATTTCCAATTCTATAAAATTTACAAGAACTGGAGGTCTGATTGAGATTGGATCCACTTTTTGCTTCGACAACAATAAAAATCCTTTTGAATCAAAAATTAGATTTTACATTAAAGATAATGGTGTAGGTATGAATCAAGTAATACTCAATAATTTATTTCGGATAGATTCTACGATTTCGAATTTTGGTACTTCAGGAGAGAAAGGAACCGGTTTGGGCTTGATTTTGTGTAAAGAATTTATTGAGCTAAGTGACGGAAAAATATGGGTTGATAGCCAGGAAGGAAAAGGGTCAGTATTCAGCTTTACACTTCCGCTTGTTGAGGAATCTTAATTATTAATTTGTTTAAGCATGATTAATAGATATTAATATTAAAATTTTGTAAAGACTTGAAATAATATAAATCAAAATATATAGTCTATTGCTTTAATTGTAAACTATTTGGTTTAATGGATTCGGGGCAATAGTGGGTTTAAATATTATTCAATTTGGTGCAATCGATAACATTACTAATTTAATCGAAGTAGCTTTCCGAATTATTGATTCTGATGGCACAATAATTGAATGTAATGATGCTTTTGCTAGTTTTTACAGGTTGGAAAAAGATAGTTTAGTTGGTAGAAATATAAAAGATTTTGAGAGATTTGAAATTGAATTTGATGAAATCAAGCTAAAGTTAGAAACAGAAAAAAATATCGAATATTATTCTCTTAATAAATTTTCTAAAGATACTTTTCGAATTGTTGAGTCAGAATTAAATGGTCATTATAAAGCTATTGTTTCTAAACATGATAATTATTTTCAGTTATTAGAATCAATTGGCAAACTCATTCTAAATTTAGATTATAGTAATAAAACAATTGAAGTGAATGATCAATTATTTATACAACTTGGATATAAGAATTTTGAAGAATTTAAACAGAATAATCCATCGTCAATATTTACTAATAAAGCAGAATTCGAAGAGTTTAACTATTCTATTGAATCTGAATCAAAAAAAATAATAAGTTTCATAGACAAATGCAGTACAATAAGATATTATGAATACGAATATAGTTCGAAATTTGAAAATTATTATCAAGGTTTGATATCTGATATAAGCGATCAAATTTTAAAGAAAGAAGCAGATTACGCTAATTTTGAACAAATGAGAGTAATAATAGAAACTATTCCATATCCAATTTTTGCAAAAAATACTAATTTGGAATATGTGGCTTGCAATAAAGCTTTTGAATATTTTATGGGCAAAACAAAAGCTGAAATAATTGGAAAAACTGCTTTTGAAATAGCACCAAAAGAATTAGCTGAAATTTATAACGAAGCAGATCTTAGTTTATTAAAATCTCAAGAAAATCAGATATATGAATCAAAAATCCAAAATAGTGATAAATCTTTTTATAATGTAGTGTTTCATAAAGCTGTTTATAAGGATAAAGATGCTAATCCTTTGGGAATAGTAGGATTGATAGAAGACATTACAAAAAATAAAAGAGTGATGCGTGAACTCGAAGAGAGCGAAAAAAGATTTAGAGCATTGATTGAGAATAGTGCTGACGGATTAATGCTTATTGATAAGCAAGGTGAAATTTATTATCAAAGTAATTCAGTATCTCGAATTTTAGGCAGAGATGCCAAGAGTCGTATAGGAAAAAGTGCTTTAGAATTTGTTCATGATGATGACATAAATATAGTTAAGCAAAAATTATTTGAATCATTTAATGCTCCAAATAAGCTTATTGAACTACAATTTAGAATTAAGACAGGAAATGAAGAATGGCGTTGGATGGACTGTATTGCAGTCAATTTGACTGATGAACCTGCAGTTAATAGTATTGTTCTTAATTTTCATGATATTACCGAAGAAATTAATTCTAAAAATGCTTTAGACTATCAGTTGCGATTTATGGAGGCTTTAATTGATAGTATTCCATATCCAATTTTTATCAAAGATGCCAATGCTCGTTTTGTTGGTTGCAACAAAGCTTATGAAGAAGTTTTTGGTATTAGAGCAGAATATATGATTGGCAAAACAGTACTAGATCTTGAATATTTGCCGATTGAAGATAGAATTAAATTTCAACAGGAAGATACTGCTGCCATCAAGGATGCATCCAGACTAAGTTATGAATTGCCAATAGTATATGCAGATGGATTGGTGCATACTACTCTTTATACAATTGATGGATTTAGGCTTAAAAATGGCGAGCCCGGCGGATTGATTGGACTATTAGTTGATATTAGCGTTCAAAAGAAGCAACAAGAAGATTTAATGAATTTGACAAAAATTCAGAGCTTGATTTTGGATAATTCTGTGCTTGGTATATCTCTTGTTAGAAATAGTAAATTTGAATGGCTAAATAATAGAACCTGTGAGATTTTTAAGCGAGGAATGAATGAACTTATCGATATGGAAGCTGAAATAATATTCCCAACTTATCAAGATTTTATTAAATTTGGATTAGAGGCATTCGATAAATTAAATTCCGGCGAAAATTCTGAATCTATTATGCAGTTGAAAAGAGGCGATGGCTCTGATTTTTGGTGCAGATTCATCGGTAGGTCTTTAGATGTCGAAAATCCAGATCAAGGTACTATTTGGTTCTTTGAGGATATTAGTGAAAGAGTAGAAAACGAAGAAAAAATTAATATGTTCATTAAAGAATTGAAAGAACTGAATGCTACTAAAGATAAGTTTTTCTCAATTATAGCTCATGATTTGAAGAATCCTTTAGGCAATTTTAGAGAAGTTACTAAAATACTTCAAGAAACATATGAAAATCTTGAAGAAGAAGATAGAAAAATGTTTTTGAGTATGCTTAATGATTCTGCCAATAATATTTATTCATTACTCGAAAACCTCTTAGAATGGTCTAGATCGCAACGGGGTGTTATTCAATTTTCTCCAAGCGATATAAATCTTGAATTTATAGTAGCTAATACAATCCAAGTTTTAAGTTTATCGGCAGAGAATAAGAACATTAGTTTTGAAACTGATTTGAATGTTCATGAAATGTATGCAGATGCAAATTTATTGACAACGATAATCAGAAATTTATGTTCAAATGCTGTCAAATTTACTCCAATCGGCGGTACTATTACCATATCATCAATGCTTTCAAAATCAAATATAATAATTTGTGTTGCCGATAATGGAGTAGGTATGACTAAAGAAACTATGGATAAATTATTTAGAATTGATGAAACAATATCCAAACTTGGCACATCAAACGAAAAAGGCACTGGGCTAGGACTAATATTATGCAAAGAATTTGTAGAGATTCACAATGGAGAAATTTGGGTTGAATCTGAACTTGGTAAAGGTTCAAAGTTTAATATTAGTTTACCCATCACTAAATAATTAGTTGAAGCAAAAATATTAAGGAAAATCTGAAAGTATAGTATTGTCCTAAGTCATTATTAAAAAACAAATTAAAACTTTCTAATTATTTTATTATTAGTAATATATTTGCTAAATTTAAAATACGGGAAAGTGAAGTATTTGAATGGGGAGGCGCGACTATGGGGTCTTTATTACTATTTTGTTTAAAAAAAGAATTTAATCTTGAATCCAGAATAAATCAATTTGTTATTCTCCAATAGTTTTTATTAATGTTTTCATTTGAATTTTTCAAATTTATACATTATTAATAAGGAGAGTAATGAATAAAATAGATCAAAAAAATCATAAGCATATATCAGTAAATTTAATGTTTCTATATATGCTTAGCGGATGGACTATAATTATTATAGGCTTGGCATATTGGGCTTATGCTCAAGTCAAGGACGAAACATATAGTTTGGCTAATAAAGAAGGTCTGAAAAGTTTTGAAAAGGATCTGATTTTTAGGCATTGGGCGACAATGCACGGCGGTGTATATGTACCAAATAGTTCAGTAACTCAATCTAATCCATATTTATCTGACAAAGAAAGAGATATTGAAACTCCATCCGGCAAGAAGCTTACATTGATGAATCCAGCATATATGACACGTCAGCTTAACGAAATTGCCAAAAAGAAATATAATATAATAAGCCATATAACAAGTATTAATCCTATCAGACCAGAAAATATTGCTGACGATTGGGAGATGAGAGCCCTAAAAGATTTTGAAAATGGTGCTAAAGAATACAAGGGATTTGATACAATAGATGGATTAGTATATTTTAGATATATGGCACCATTAAAGACAGAGCAAGGCTGCCTTAAATGTCATGCCAGCCAAGGATATAAATTAGGTGATATTAGAGGTGGAATCAGCACTTCAATTCCTTGGGCTAAATATGAAGAATCAATTAAAGCACAAGTAAATAATTTATACATGAGATATTTCTTACTTTGGTTGATAGGTACTTTAGGTATTAATATTGTAAGAGTTAAATTTAAAAAAT
>JAUQWR010000711.1 GCA_030835065.1 Candidatus Kapaibacterium sp. | reverse complement strand
TAATTACAGTATGCGACCACGCAAAAGAAAGCTGTCCTGTATTTACTGGAAAAGTTAAAAATAGAGTTCATATCGGATTTGAAGATCCTTATGAAGCCAAAGACAGCCCAGAACAAATATTGAATAAGTACCGTGAAGTAAGAGACCAAATAAAATCTCAACTTTACGATTTTTATGTTAAATATCTCAAGGATTAATATATGAATACCGATAAAATCACTACTTTCATAAGCAGATTCGTCCCGATTTCGCAGAGAACATGCGGATGTGGCAATTCTGCAGGTTCATGCTGTGGTGGCAGCAGCCATAACGATACAGAAAAAGATAACTTGCTAAAAGTGCAAGGCTCCTGCTGCAGAGATAAGGAATCACACGAAGAAAAAGTCTGCACTTGCGGTAAAAGATAGATTATATTTTTTTTAAACCACGGGGCGAGTGCTCGCCCCGATTTTTTTGATCAAGTAGAAAACAATGGAACCAAGAAAAAAAATTTGGCTGATAGGCATTTTGCTTATTTTGTGGTATCCTATTTACTTAAATTTGGATACTTTATCTTCATTTATTGTCTATAATATTATTGGTCTAACACCAGGCGACCACCTGACAGAATCAATAAGATTCTTCGTATATGAAGTACCTAAAGTATTTTTACTTCTTGCATTGATAGTATTTTTTATGGGCATTGTCCGCTCATATTTCTCCCCAGAAAAAACTCGAGCATTGCTCGGCGGCAAAAATCATATATTCGGAAATATTTCTGCTGCAAGTCTCGGTATAGTTACTCCCTTTTGTTCATGTTCTGCAATTCCACTTTTCCTTGGATTTGTAGAATCTGGTGTACCACTTGGAGTTACATTCTCATTTTTAATTGCTGCCCCGATGATAAATGAAATTGCTTTGATTCTGCTTCTGGAGATGTTTGGATGGCAGACAGCACTTATATATATGTTTGCTGGATTATTTATAGCCATTTTTGCGGGCTGGGTTATTGGCAAGCTTAAGCTCGAACACTGGGTAGAAGATTGGGTCTATCAAATGCAGGCTACAAACACAGAATTCAATGAAAAACTCACTTTTTTTGATAGAATCGACCGTGGAGTAGAAGCACTTAGAGATATTATTGCAAAAGTGTGGTTATACATTGTAGTAGGTATTGCAGTAGGTGCTGGAGCGCATGGCTATATTCCTGAAAATTTCATGGCTAGCATTATGGGATCAGACAAATGGTATTCAGTACCATTATCGATTCTGATCGGCGTACCATTATATTCTAATGCTGCTGGTATTATACCTGTTGTAAAAGTACTATTGGAAAAAGGTGCTTCTTTGGGGACTGCACTTGCTTTCATGATGTCTGTAATAGGTCTTTCACTTCCTGAGACAATTATTTTGAAAAAAGTTCTTAAATTGCCATTAATTATTACTTTTATTGGTATTGTTTCATTAGGTATTATGTTAGTTGGATTCGTATTTAATTTAATATATTAAGGTGATAAAATGAAAAAAATTCAAGTTTTAGGCACTGGTTGTGCAAAATGCAAAAAATTAGAAGAAAACGTTGCACTTGCAATTAAAAATTTAGGACTGGATTACGAAATCGAAAAGATTACTGATATCAAAGATATTCTTAATTATGGCATTATGATGACTCCTGGTTTGGGTATCGAAGGCAAAATTGTTTCTTCGGGCAGGCTTCTTAACGTCAGAGAAATTGAAACCATATTAACAACTGATAATGCTTAGGTGAATTATGAAAAAGACAATATTATCTTTATTAATTGTAATTTCGATCGCGTTGATTTCATCTTGCGGTAAAAGTCAGGAATCATCCAATCAAACAGCACAAACACCAAATTTAAAACCAAATGCCGTCAAAGTCATTTATTTTATGTCTGAGCCACGGTGCCCAACATGTCAGAAAATTGAAATGTTTTCAAAAGAAATTATTCAAAGCAAATACAAAGACAAACTTAGTGCCGGAGATATGAGCTTTGAGATTATTGACTATGGTAAACCCGAGAATAAACATTTCGAAGAGCAATACAGCCTTTATACCAAATCGCTGCTTATAATAAAAGTGCGTGATGGGCAGGAAAAGAGATTCAAAAATCTTGAAAAAGTATGGGAATTGACTGACAACAAAGAAGAATTTGCAAAATACATACAATCAGAAATTGATAATTATCTAAAAGGCATGTAACTGATGGATTCATTCAGTGCTCAAATTGGTTTGTCGCTATGGTTTGGGATACTTACATCAATAAGCCCTTGCCCAATGGCTACAAATATAGCCGCAATTTCATTTATTAGCAAGCAAAGCAGTAAAAAAGGAGCCAGTATATTTAGCGGATTGGCATATTCGCTTGGTCGCACTATTGCTTACGTATTAGTTGCCTACTTAATAATCAGTGGATTATTTTCGACACCTGAGCTTGCCAGATTTTTGATTAAATATTTGAATTATGCAATGGGTCCGATTTTAATATTGACTGGTCTTATAATTTCTGAAATAATTAAAATAAAATTCAATGCAGCTAGCGGTTTTATTGCAAATATCAGTCAAAAACTTGGGAACAAAGGATTAGTTGGAGCATTCCTTTTAGGATTTATATTTGCTCTATCCTTTTGTCCAGTTTCAGCAGGCTTATTTTTTGGCAGCCTCATACCATTGGCTCTAAAATCTGATTCTGCAATATTTATCCCAAGTTTTTACGGATTAGGCACTGCAATTCCAGTTATAATATTTTCGATAGCATTAAGCTTTAGTCTTGATTTAGTATCCAAATTATTCAACAACTTCACCCGATTTGATTATTGGACAAGACGAATAACCGGTATTATTTTCATATTAGCCGGCTTATACATTAGCTACCGCTATTGGCTTACATAAAATTAAGTGCATAATTAAAAACCTCTTATTACCCTCGAGTGTCGTCCGACGCAGTCAGGCGGGGTGGATATTCTTCCATTTTAGGTATTTAAGAATCCACCCCGTCAAGCTGCGCTTGACACCCCTCAATGAGGGGAATTAGCTCCTGCTCACATTCTTCACGGTTTTTCATTCAGCTTTTTCGTGATTTTAATTTCCAAATGCTATATGAAATCGTCTTATTACCCACTTGAGTGTCGTCCGACGCAGTCGGGCGGGGTGGATATTCTTCCATTTTAGGTATTTAAGAATCCACCCCGTCTGCCTTCGGCAGCCACCACTCAACGAGGGGAATTGGCTCCTGCTCACATTCTTCACGGTTTTTCATTCTACTTTTTCGTGATTTGATTAGTAATATCATTTTAATCAATACAACATTCTTACGAATAAAAAAAAAGCAGCCCAGATAATCTGAGCTGCTCTTCGATTTAATCATTTTCAATTCTTAATAAGACTTTGAGCCAACAGGTTGTTTTGCTTTTAGTTTATTGAGAATTTCTTGAACTTGTGTTGGTTTTACGTCACTATAAACCTGTTCGTTGATTGTAACAACAGGTGCTAATGCACATACACCTAGGCAGCGTGTACCTTCGAGCGAAAACATGCCATCGCCTGTGGTTTCGCTGAGCGAAATACCTAATTCAGTCTTGAATGCATCAAGAACTAAATCAGCACCCTTCACAAAGCAAGCTGTTCCCAAACAAACTGATATACTATATTTTCCTCTTGGTGTAAGTCTGAAAAAGTGATAAAAAGTAGC
>JAUQWR010000710.1 GCA_030835065.1 Candidatus Kapaibacterium sp. | reverse complement strand
TTTCGGGAGTCCGAAACAGCTTTTTTAAAGAAAGAAAACAAATAGAAATTATTTTTTCTTTTCATCCATATCGCGAAGACCAATCATGATATTACGAGCAATTTGTTCAGCAATCATGCGTTGAACTTGGTCGCCGGAAGTAATAAATTCATGAATAGATTTTTCAACGCGGTTTTTGATGATTTCAGCAGTTTGACCAACCAAAGCGTTAGACAATTGGTGGATATCAGCAGAAGTACCACGAAGAGTATCGAGCTGGCTGCGGTTAGCATCTTCCATTGTCTTAAGCATCTTGTCCATACGTTCTTCTTCTTCAGTATAGATAAGAGTGAAAGCCATAAGAGCAAGAAGAGTAAATTCAAGGATAATCGCCAACAAGATGAAAGAAGGACGAGTAGCAGGGATAAATTTAAGACCGCGGATACCAACGGCAACGATAAGGAACGCAGCACCACCATAAGCAAAACCAGTTACCATGTTTGCATATTTTTCAGTAAAGTGGTGTGACATATATAAACGTAAGCCGTGAAGGAGGTGTGAGCGATTGCGGCGCCACAACAAACCATTCTTTGTATCGATAATTTCTTTTAATACGAAATCTGAGAAGAATTCTTTAATTCTTGTATATAAAGCTTCGTTACGGAAAGTAACTACGTCTGTATCTTCATCAAATACATCTTCAAATCTTGAAGATTGGAAAGGAGAAGCAATGTCTTCAGTGATAGTTCTGTCCCAAACTAAGCGGAATGGAGCGCGAACTTCATTAACTTCTTTTTCTTTGATTTTATCGTCTGGCATAATAAGCAAGTCGATAATATCATCTGAAAAACCAGTTTGAAGACGTAATTTAACTTTAGTAGCATCCACCTGGCGGTCAAACAATACAGCCAACAAGCCAATACCTGAAGGCATAAACATAGTAATAACCGCAGAAATCACAAGGGCAAAAACTAAAGCTAAAAGCCAGAATGATACCCATGGCTCAAGAATAATGGCAGATTCGCCGAGGATTGGTGAACGAGCGTAAAATTCGTTAGCGCTTTTAACATAGCCGTGTTCTCTTTCGTTGCGTGCCTTAAATGTAAAGTCGAATATAAATTCTCTATTGATATTTTCTTTAGAAATTTCTGTGCCTCTAACTGCGCCTTCTTTTTCTTTCGATGTTGATCCCCAAACAAGACCACTGAATTGTACGAACCCTACTTTTTCCAATTGTTCACCACTTGGTTTAAACAAGCTAACAACGAATGATGAAATTCCTACAGGAATTACAAAATACTGGAACAAAAGGAAGAAAGCAACTGCCATAGCACCAAAGACCATCATGTGCTGTGGCCCAACTTTATATTTCTTGGCTTTATTGGAAAACTGTGCTTTAACCATTAGTTTTAATCTCCTAAAAATATTAACCCAATTTTTATTTAAGTAACCTTTTTCAATTTTAATTGTTTTAGTAAATGAAATTGTTCATTTATTAAAAAAAATTTAAGTTTTTGTCAATAAAAATGTGATAAAAAACTTATCAACTATTTATTTCAATTAACCCGTTTCTTCAAACTTAAATACAAAATTGATATTTTGAAAACAAAAGTTTTCAAAAACGGCAAAAAATTGAATTTTTTTATGTATTTGTAGTGTAAAATGTTACAAATTAATACTATATTTTTTTAATTAAAGTTTTTTTGTATATTGTGGTATGAGAAAAGTAACATTAACGGCATCGAGCTTAATGACTTCGAGTGGTACAATCCGCGGAGGTTCTTTTCTTTCGTGTTTGGCTGTTAAGTCTGCTTTATTATTAACAATGAAAATGTCTGGCGCTTTTCCCGACTAAAACTTTCCTTCATATTTCATACTTTTAAGTTTCTTAAGCTCATCTGAGCTGGTAGTCTAGTATTTTATTTATTTTTTAACATATATTTCTTATATATACTTGTTATTTATTTCTATATTTAGGAGTAATTATGAACATTAGTTCTACATATTATGTTGCACCTGAAAATGTTTTTACTGAGTTGTCATCTTATATGCTTGCAGACGGGTTTGATTTGGTACTCGATTTGGATAAAAGTCATGGTTCGAAATTAGTGGAAGCACGCAGCGGCAAAGAATATCTTGATTTCTTTTCTTGTTTTGGCTCAATGCCAATTGGATTTAATCATCCAAAAATGCTCGACCAAGAGTTTGTTAATTTAATTGGTAGAGCTGCTCTAAATAAACCATCAAACTCTGATGTTTATACCGATTTGATGGCTACTTTTGTTAAAACTTTTCATACTATTGCTGTTCCTGAGCATTTTAAATATTCCTTCTATATTGAAGGTGGTGCTTTAGCTGTCGAAAATGCATTGAAAGCTGCTTTCGACTGGAAAGTAAGAAAAAATTTTGCTAAAGGCTACAAAGAAGAAAAAGGCACGAAAATTATTCATTTTCGTCAAGCTTTTCATGGTCGTTCTGGCTATACTATGTCTTTGACAAATACAGATCCTAACAAGATTATGTATTTTCCAAAGTTTGATTGGCCCAGAATTACAAATCCAAAATTAAGATTTCCAATTACTGAAGATAGTCTTGCTGAGACTATAAAATTCGAAAACATTGCAATTGATGAAATTAAATCAGCTTTTAATGAATATAAAGATGATATTGCTGCTATTATTCTCGAACCAATTCAAGCTGAAGGCGGCGATAATCACTTCCGTACGGAATTCCTGCAACAATTAAGAGTTCTTGCTGATGAAAATGAAGCTTTGCTTATTTTTGATGAAGTTCAAACTGGATTGGGTCTTTCGGGCACTTGGTGGGTACACCAACAATTGGGTGTCAATCCTGATATCTTGTCGTTTGGCAAGAAAATGCAAGTTTGTGGTATTTTGGCAGGTCCAAAATTAGACGAAGTGCCAGACAATGTGTTTAAAGTATCAAGCCGCATTAATTCTACATGGGGCGGCAATTTAGTAGATATGGTCAGATCTACTAAATATTTGGAAATAATTCATGAAGAAAATTTAGTACAAAATGCTAAAGATCAAGGCGTTTACTTATTGGAGAAAGTAAAAGAGCTTTGTGATGAATTTGAAGGCAGATTGAATAATCCTCGAGGCAGAGGTTTGATTTGTGCTTTTGATTTCATTAATCCTGAAGAAAGAACAGCGTTTATGAGCAGA
>JAUQWR010000709.1 GCA_030835065.1 Candidatus Kapaibacterium sp. | reverse complement strand
TTAATGATATTAAATCTATTTTTTTCTAACAAATTGCACCAATTTCAATTTATCCAATTACAAAATTAAGAAATTAAATCATGCCAGAGCGTTTTCTAATAAACCATTCTAAAGAAAATAGCAATACTGCCAATGCTAATATCCAAATCAAATTCCATATAATAATTTCTGTCTTTTTGCTTACATTTTTTTCTTTAAAGCTACTATGCTTTAAAATCTCATTAATCAATTTGTCAGTTTGGTCTGAATTGAAAAATTTAGCTCCACTACGTTCTGCAATTGCTCTAAGCAAAGGGGTATTAAGCTTCAAATTTTGATATTCCAGAGCAATTTCGCCAACTGAAAACCTGCCATTATCCTTGCCCAAACTTCTCGAAGATGTTTTTGCCTCTGCATTGAACGAATAATCACCTTCTGCAAGCCCATCAATACTTGCATAGTATCTTCCATTGCCGAGAGAAGTCATAGTTAGCTCTCGATTTTCATTTAATCCACCCAGCTTAATTACAACATTAGCATCCTCGACAGGAGTATAAGAAGCATCGTAAACATCACCAATAAATTCAATCTTCTCGCCTTGATTATACGCTTTTTTGCTCGTGCGTATATTTACTAATTTGTTTTGTTCTCTTATAGACAACCACTTAAAGCTATTATTTACCAAAGCTTCAAACATATCGCGCGAGTCTTTTCTTCCCTTTGAAATATCTGCAGCATATCCAAGTAATTTCCATCTATAAAGCCCATAGCCCAATATAGCTACACTTTTTTGGTTTTGAAACTCTCTGCTCAAAATCAATGGTTCTTTTAATGCAACATTATTTACCTTCATTGCTGCAACTATTTGAGCTTCAGGTTTGGCTTTGACAAATGTTTCTGTTCTAAATAGTGGAGGCAAATTATTCCATAATTTCAGATCTTCCTCTGTTCCGGTTACTCTCAGAAGAGGACTGGACAAAGATTCTTCATTTATATTTGGAATTGCAAGAAATTCTTGAGTTTTTGAAGACACAACATTAAAAGGTAAATGCTCTTGAAGAGCTTTTAATTTGTTGTAGTCTGTATATTGCGAAGCTATAAAAAGCAATGGTTTGCCTTTGTCGAGCTCAGATTTTATCCAATCAATAACATTTTTCGGTGTCGAAGGTATTGGAAAACCAACAAATACAATCAATTCAGAATTATTCAAATCAGTTTGATTTGGCTGATAATAAAATTCAGAACCTTGTTTTTGAATAAACTCTTTTATTTCAACACCTTTTTCTGTTGCAATTGTATTTTTGATAAACGAAACATCAGGATTTGGGGCGCCAGCAAATATTGAAATATTCCTTTTGTTTTTCAAAACTTTCACATATTCTGAAAGACTATTATTTTTATTAGTAATTTCAGAATTCATAAAATTCAATTTTGCACTAATCTTTCTGATACCTTCTTGCTTCGGATTAAATTCAAATACTGCAGAATATCTATCAATATCAGGAACAAAATTTATTTTTTGCTCTCCAATCTTATTTTCATTGTCAAATAATGATAATACAGCAGACTGTCCGGCATAGCCAGCAGACTTGATATTGACATTTATAGGGATTGGATTATCTACATAAGCTACTTCATTAGCAATCAAAGATTGAACCGAAATATCTTTAGGCTCACTACTATCACCTATACCGACAACAAAAATTGGTTTGCCAAAATTTTCAGCATCAAAAACAGGATTGTTGCCCGAATTATAAGCACCATCAGTAAAAATCACTGCAGCCCGGATATTGTCATCTTCAGTATAATTATTAAGTGATCGAATAGCCGAAGCCAAATCAGTTATGTTGCCATCAAATTTAAGAGAATCAAAAGCAAACTGAGCAAATTGATTTGTTTTTTCATCGAAAGAAGCATATTTCAAATCTTCAGAAGATATTGCTTTCAAATCAAGATTGGCAAGAGCAGTTTTATATTTGCTAATTCTATCGCCACCGGCATCCGAGGTATTCATAGATCTGGAATTATCAAAAAGCAATGCAAGCCTTGGGCTTTGCTTTACAGAACTAAGCATTGTAAAAATGGGCTCGAATAGAGCAAAGAGCAATAAAGTCATTGCAAGCCATCTCAATCCAATCAAAACAAGCCTTCTGCGATTGCTCACAGGCGGAATTGTTTTGCTATAAGAAAACAAAGTAAGCCCTAAGCACACTAAGGCAATAATAATAAATATCCACCAAGATCCGCTAATACCAATAAAATACGAATTCATTTTTCAACCACTATAATATTCAGTCCAATGATAACGAATCGGAATGATTTAAATTTTTTAATTATCAAGCTTTTGTCTTAAAATTTCATATAGAATAACGCCAGCAGAAACAGAGGCATTCAGAGAAGTAATTTTGCCAAGCATAGGAATTTTCACTAAATGGTCGCATTGTTTTAAAATTGCCGGGCGAATACCTTTTCCTTCGCTGCCAATTACAACTCCAATTGGAGAATCATATATCTTGTCTGTATGCTTTTTGTTTCCTTTCATATCAGTACCGACAATCCAAAATCCGGCATCTTTAAGTTTTATAATAGCTTGTCCGAGATTAGAAACTTTGGCTACAGGCATATACTCTAGAGCACCGGCAGATGCTTTGACTGCTACCGGTGTAATAGGCGAAGAATTGCGCTCGGGCATAACAATACCAACGGCACCAGAGCATTCAGCAGATCGAGCTATCGCGCCAAGATTTTGTGGATCAGCTATTTCGTCTAGAATTACTATAACAGGATTTTTCACTTTTTTGCTCATCCCTATTATTTCTTCTAAAGCATAGGTTTTTGAAAGATTGCGCAGTGCTATTATGCCTTGCGACTTGATTCCTATTGGCAATACAGTACGCTCAAACTCATTAAACTTCCGTTTGTCGTAAGTAACACAAGGAATTTTTTCTTTTTTTGCTTTATTAAAAATCGAAGATGCAGACTGATTGCCATGCACAATAAAAATTTTGGCAACAGTATCGTTTTCAATTGCTTCAGCAACAGCATTTTTACCGTATATATACGCTAACTTCTTTTCCATATTTGGTCCTTTCATGTTTTTCAAATTTAAATATTTTCTGTAATTTAGAAGTTTAATTTTTTACTATAATTACAAATGAGGTAAATATTATGGAAATAGAAGTTTTTCCTAATCCGGCTCCCGGCAGGAACTATGAGATTACTCATGTCAACCAAGAATTTACTTCGGTATGCCCAAAGACTGGTCTTCCAGATTTTGGCACCGTTACGATAAAATATGTTCCAGACGAATTATGTATCGAGCTTAAGGCTTTGAAATATTACTTCCTTGAGTTCCGCAACAAAGGTATTTTCTACGAAGCTGTTACTAATGTTATTTTAGATGATATGATCAAAGTCTGCAATCCTAAAGAATTGGAAGTGATTACTGAATGGAAAGTACGTGGTGGTATCAACTCAACCATTAGAGCTAGTTACAAAAAAGGCGAATAAGGGATTAAATGATTACTATAGGCAAAGAATTTAAGTGGGAAATGAGCCATAGATTGCCATTTCACCAAGGTCCTTGCAAAAATATTCATGGGCATTCTTATAAAATGGAAATTATTCTCAGTGGCGAAGCCGATGATAATTCTATGGTAATTGATTATTACGATATTGATAGAATTGTTCGTCCGCTTGTTAATTCTCTCGATCATGCCTTCTTGTGCGATTCTGAAGATAGCCTTTTGATAGATTTCCTGACTCAAAATAATTTCAAGTATCTTGTTATGAACAACGTAAGTACTGCCGAAAACATTACTAGTTTTATTATAGACAAGATAAAACCTGAGTTTGAGAAATTTTCTAATATAAAAAAATTAGCCATCAAATTGTTCGAAACTGAAGATGCATTTTGCGAACGTTCGATAGAGCTTAGATAAGGTTTTATTATGAAAAAGAAAATTGCCATTAGCGTTTTGTTGATTCTACTTGTTTTGGGATCTGTTGCACTTTACTTGTATTTTGATTTTACTCAACAACCTGAAAATTCAGCTCTTAAATTTAATAGGTCTGAGTTCTTGATT
>JAUQWR010000708.1 GCA_030835065.1 Candidatus Kapaibacterium sp. | reverse complement strand
TATTAATTCCTGACAGAGGAGTAACAAAATAATTATTTATAATATTATCAGCCAATAATTTCCAAGTTTTGCCATTATCATCACTAAAATAAAAATCAAAAGTATCAGAATAATTAGCATTCCAAGCAGCGGTCAAGCTCTCTCTATTGCTAAACTGAGAATTTTTGAAAGGCTTTTCAATATTGATAAGAGGAATCATTATTTTGATATCAGATGAACTTATATCATTAATTTCTGGATTATTTGCATCTTCCACTTTAAAAAAGATTGTATCAATATTAATCGCAGGAGCTTTCCAAAAACAAGCATATTTGGAACATGAAACATCAGATTCAATCAATTCCCATGTTTCGCCCTTATTAGTTGAATAATAAACATTTACATAATCTACTTTTGAATATGTCCATTTAATTGGAATTACATTATTTGGAATATATTTTTTTTGCACTAGAGGACTTACTATATTTATATAGGGAATATTTGCTGTCGAAATACATAAAGCACTTTCGGCAGCCAGTCTCATGTGCGCAGCCTCTCTAGGATGAAAAGCTA
This sequence comes from Candidatus Kapaibacterium sp., assembly GCA_030835065.1. Lineage (GTDB taxonomy): Bacteria > Bacteroidota > Ignavibacteria > Kapaibacteriales > UBA2268 > JAUQWR01. Next base: position 1,482 of record JAUQWR010000708.1, on the reverse strand, counting down.
ATTCAACCGAGCGATAACCATTAGTCAAATGGCAATAACTCATAATTGTGCCTCTACTGGGTACTGGCTCGCCATCATAGCAAGCATCCCAAATATCATAAGGTTTGGTTTGAGTAACGCAAGTATCAATTAGATTTGGTTCATAAAAACAACTATGAGTGTGTGGAGCACCAAAATTATGCCCCATTTCGTGCGCTACAACCGATACATCCCAAGTGTAGTTATAATTAGGAAAAATTGTATTGCCTTTAATACAAACCATGCAATAGCCAAAATCAACATCGCATAGAGAGCCAACTCCGGGTTCGCCACCAAAAGATACACCTCCAGTATTAGAATTTCCATCTTTATCAGTCATAGAAGAAAATAAACAGATAATTGCAGCACCTTCAGGCCTGTCATTTTGCCAAACATTACCCATATAATATAATTTTTCGTGAAAATCCTTTATTCCTGCAGTATAGTATGGATCTAATGTTTGTTCTTCTCTTATTATTGCATAAGATATATATAGCCTGACATTTATAAAATCTTCGTATAAGATTGATACATGCGACATAATTCCTGCTAAATAAGCTTGTGTCTTTTCAATATCCTTTCCCATCATTTCATAGAAACTATATATTGCATCAATTCCAATCTTACATTCAAGCAAATTGTTTGATAATTTTTTATCAATATTCTTTTTGAATAAATCTTTTTCTCTAAGATTTGTAAATTCTTTTTCAATTGGAGAATAGTAAGGTATTAATGATTTATCAACTTTAGATTTAATATTTTGCTCGCTAATATAAATTTTTGGAACATTATTTTCATCAAGCTCGCTCGAAGATGCAATATCATAATTAAAACCATCTGTAGATTTGACATAAGCAAACAAAAATCCATTACAATAATTAATATGAACTTTTGTATTTGGATGACCTTCGATAATACCGCTAAAGCGATTTAGACTTGGCGCTGGAATTGGAATTTTACCATACTTAGTTTCTCTGAACCATTCAGATTTGGAATCGACAGCACTTACTCTTCGCTTCAAAATTACCTTTGCATTCTCTTTGGTATTAATTGGAAAATTATTTATACTAAATTCTTTAGGAGCTCTATTAAATATTAAATCTGCATTAGTTTTATTCAGCTTTACAATTTTAATTAAACTATTAGCTGGTTCATTTTGCACTTGTAACTGATTGTCGTAAGTTTTAATATTTTGACTACTAAAAATTTGATCAGCATTATAATTGATAAGGTCATTTGCATAAAGTTTTAAAGCAGCAGCAACGAATATTACAAAAAAAATAAAAATCTGTTTCATATTACCAAACCATAAATGTTTACTCATCTTACTATAAAGACACACGAGCATATAATTAGTTACAACTATACTATTAATTAACTAAAAAAAAACTGCCTCTTAACCAAGGGGCAGTCTTATTAATTTCAAAAATATCAATGTTATTATGGAATTTCGAGAGCTACAAT
>JAUQWR010000064.1 GCA_030835065.1 Candidatus Kapaibacterium sp. | reverse complement strand
CAAGCAATAGCAGGAATATTAGCAGTCACTTCATTCTTTCTAATATGAGCAAGAGTAGTAAACCCATCCATAACAGGCATTTGCATATCGATAATAATCAAATCGGGTACTAAAACTTCTAAAATATCGAAGGCTTCCTTAGGATCGGCTGCCAGATAGGCAGTTGCATAAAATCCGCGTTCGATTATAGTTTTATATATCTTTCTATAAGCGTCATCATCATCAATAATAAGAACTTTTTTATTATCAAACATAAACAAACCCTATTTTAATACCAAAATCTTCATCGGAATTTGGTCGTTTTCGGCAAACCTAACCAAAGCCTTAATCATATCAGAACTAATTTTTTCACCTTTAGCGGCAATCAACATACCGTAGTTGGTGTAATAATCTTCTGCAAAAACCATCCCTTCTTCAATTTTATTGACGGGCAATCTCAAAACTGATTTTTGACCTAAACTAATTCTTTCAGCCTGAATTATTTCAATAAAAACTTCGACTACCTTTTTTTCGTATAAGATTCCGGCTTTTTTGAAAATATAATTGAGAGCCGTATTAAATCTTGACTGAGTTTGCTCAATTATACTTGCGGCACTTGCACTCTTAACTAAAGAGGCTGGTGTATTGACTTTCGTTCTGGGTTTTTTATAAACTGCATTATGAAAGAAATCGACTACAGCAATTATCTTTGCACTCGGCAGAATATTATTGCCCTGCAGGTTGCGTGGAAATCCGGTTCCATCCAATTTTTCATGATGTTGATAGATTATTTCTCCTATTTTTTGGAATGGTTTATACGGTTTTAGCAACTGCATACCCACTTCGCAATGCTTCATGTATTGAGTATATTCAAAAGGGCTCATTTCTTTAGGATATTTATACAATGCAGAATCGACAAAACCCACTTTGCCAATGTCGTGGAGCAATCCTGCAATTTTCAACTCATAGATATCATCTTCATTCATCCCCAGTTCTTCAGCCACCTGCACAGACTTTTCAGCAACAAATCTGGAATGGCTTCCTTCATATAGCTTCTCGCTAATAGATACAATCGTCGAAAGAACCTGTATCGTCTGGTGCATATTCGATGCCAGCTCTTCTGCCAGATGGTTTATTAGCTTATCATTCTCGTTGTTTGTATCTTCCATGCTCTAATTTATTTTAAAATAAATTGTTTAAAATAATATCTATATATTGTTTGACGATTGTTTTTGTCGAACAATTTATTATGTTTATGCAAAAATAGAATTTTTAAATTATTATTTATAACGAATTTATCAATTTCTAAAAATAAATGAATAGTAATATTTGTAAATTTGTATATATGATTAAAAACATTTTAAGATTTTGGAGACAAAATGACTAATATCAAAAAAATTGGTGTGATTACTAGCGGCGGCGATTGCGGCGGGCTAAACGCCGTAATTACTGGTGTTGCTCGCATGGGTCTGAGATATGGGGTAGAAGTCTGCATGATTCCTAATGGATATGCCGGGCTTTATAACCTCAGAAACTTAGAACCAGTAATTATGGACTTTAATCGTGCCGATAAAATTCATTCCGGCGTTGCTGGTTCGGAAGCAGGCCACTCTAGAGTTAAAATTTCTAAAATTCAAGATCCTAATAAGTACGAAATTATTAAAGAAGGTTTGAAAAAACATAATATCGATGGGCTTATTATTGCTGGTGGCGACGATACCGGTTCGGTTGTTGTCGATCTTGTTAGCAATGGAATTAAATGTATCCATGTACCTAAAACAATGGATCTCGACCTTCAGACGTACTCTGTTGGCGGAGATTCTACTATCAATCGTATTGCTAAGTTTACTGAAGAATTGCGCACAACCGGATTGACTCACAATCGCGCTTTGGTTATCGAAGTTTTTGGTAGATATGCCGGACATACTGCCTTTAGAGGTGGTATTGGTGCTGATGCAGATTGTATTTTGATTCCTGAAGTTTATGTGGACTACGAAATTGTTTACAAGCACTTCAAAAAAACTTACATCAACCGTTTGTTGAATAGCGACGTTAAAGGCTCTACCTATATTATTGTTGCTGCTGAAGGTGTAAAAAACAAAGAAGGAAAATACTTTACTGATGATACTTCCGGATTAGATTCTTTCGGACACCAAAGATTATCTGGTGTTGGTCAATATGTACGCAAGCAACTAGAATTTTATATGAAAAAAGACCCGGATTGGTCAAAAATTCTAAAAGACGAAGGTATATTTGTAGATGGTATCTATCAGTATCCTGAAATCAGAGAAGTACAGCTTGGGCATTTAGTGAGAGCAGGAGGCACAAGTGCTTATGATGTTGCATTTGGCAAGCAAGGTGGTGGTGCGGCAATGCTTTTAATGCTCGAGGATATTTATGGCGTGACTGTTGTCGGTGTAGAAGGCAATAGAGTCTCTTATATTCCTGTGAAAGAAGCAATTAAGCAAAGATATGTCGATCTCGAAGAAATTGCATTCTATGAATCTATGGGCGTCTGTTTCGGCCGCGATCCGATCAATTACAATCCCGATTTTCATCAACACGAAGGTATTATTCATAGATATATGTAATCGATTTTATCAAAAAAGGGCTTTCAACAGCCCTTTTTTTTATTTTTATTAATGCTTTTATATTTTAACTGAGTTTAAAAGTAAATGGACTAATACCAAGCATTCCTTCCTGTTTTGAACGCCGGGACACCCAAAATGAAAAATACAACAATAGTATTTATGCGGGTTTCCAAGCTTTTTTTCTGAAATTTCAAAAAAATGCGGAAGTCAGCTATTCAAATTATAAGTGAATTGAACCCGCTAAAATTTAGATTTTTACACCAGTTACCTTAAAAGGATGAAGCGAGGAATTTACAATTCCAGCTTTCACAGCAGGATCATTCATGTAAATCTGCATAGCTTCTTCCATATTTTCAGCTTTGAATATTACAGTGCCTAATGCTCCATCTGTGCATGCTCCCATCAGAATTATCTTACCATTGCCAAACAAATCCGAAGTATAATTGGCATGACCATAAAATGCCATTTTCTCTTCATCAGTCATGCTCATCAAAAAATCTTCCCTTTTAGGAGTAAAATAATATATAAAAGTATTTGTTTCCATTTCAATTATTCCATTAAATTCTATAAAAAATCAATAAACTAATTTTTTAAGTCTTTGAGCTTTTTAAACAATTCTTTTTCATCGTTTGATAAATTAGATGGAAGGACAACATTTAATGAAATATAGAGGTCGCCTCTGTCATTTGAATTATACCTGGGCATACCTTGACCCTTCAACTTGATCAATTTTCCTTGTTGAGATTCAGGGCTTATATTGACTCTAAGTGTACCACCTAATGTAGAAATTTCTGCAGGACCACCCAATATCATAGTATAAAGATCAATATCGGACTTGATATACAAATCATCTGCTTTACGCTCAATAGAAGGATGAGGGATAATAGAGATTTTAATCATAAG
>JAUQWR010000707.1 GCA_030835065.1 Candidatus Kapaibacterium sp. | reverse complement strand
CTAGCTACTAAATCTTCATCATAAGGATAAACGTCAAAGCTACGAGCAATACCGTTTGGCACCCAGCTGCCGCCATTCATTGAATAAGCTGCAATAAGGTTTTTGCTATAATCTGTACCGCCAAATGTACCTAATTCGTCTGCTCTTACAGTCAATGCACCTTGGATAAAGTTAGTTCTGTCTGTCAAAGTATTCATATCTGCAGGGTTTCCGCCCCAGAATCTTACTTCTTTAATTTCGCCATCAAAACGTTTGCCTGTTGCACCGCCTAAGTCTGGTTCGTAACCAATATAAGTAATGTATTCATTAGTTGTATTTAATGCAATACCTGTACCTAATTGATTCATAATTGGATTGCTTGCTTGCAATGCTGCATTATTTGACCATTCTTCTTGAGCTGCACCATCAACATAGAATACGATTGATGATTGTGTGCCGTTGTCTGGAATATTAACCCAAACACCTACGTGTACCCATACTGAGTCAAATTCTACTCTGTTTGGACGAATAATTTTGTAGATAGGATCGGATGTAGCTGTTCTCAATTCATATTGAGTTGTAGCTGCATCATATTTACCTAATACAAATTGTAATTGACCTGAAGGAAGAAGTCTTAAAGCATAATGTGTAGCTTCTGCTTCTGAACCTTTTGAGTAGTCTTTTTTAGCAAGAATTGGATAGTAATTGCCATCTGTGTTTTCTGGGAAGTTGTATGGTTTAATCCATGCTTCGAAGAAAGCATTTTGGCTTGTAATATTTAATTTTGTATTACCTTTTACACTTACGATAGCATCGCTGCCATTTTTGTAAGCAAACCAAGGAGCAACTTTGAATGCTGGTGAAGTATAAGAAATACTTTCTTGGCCACGTGCTTCCGAACCGCTAATTCTCATTAAAACAGTTTTTTCGTAGTTGTTTGCCAAATCTACTACACCTTGCAAATCATTGTCTGCGCCAGTTACTGTAGCGTTGTTGTATGGTTCCCATGTAGCTGAACCAGCTTCAACTTCAGCGTTATCGATTGGAAGAGCTGGAGTTGAGTTATCAAGAGCATCAAACCAAGTATTGCCACCATCACGGCTGATTTGAATCATAACGTCGCCATAGCTTGCGCTTGGTTTTGTTGATGGTTTACCAATACCATAAGCAACCCAACGAACTTCGAAAGTATTATCTTTCAAGTTGCTGATACCTTCGTTGCCATTTGGAGCAGTCAATTTGATATGTGAACGATCAGGACGATAGTTGATCAAATCATTTTGAGCTGTTGCTGATAGTGATGATTCCAAATAATAATTAAGATTATTTGTACTCATTTGGAATTCAAGGTTGTCTGCAACGTCTGTGCGCATACCTTGCAATGGGAAGCAAAGTTCTAATGCTGTTCTATTGTCATTAGGACCTGCACCAAGAGCAGTTACTGTACCATCTGGATCGTAAACGCCAGCAATACGAGCTCTTAGTTCTGATTGATTTAGAGCATATCTCCATACGCGTACTTCTTTGATACCGCCATAGAAATAGTCGTTAGCTTCGATACCACCATTAGGATTGACACCAACCCATACTGGCATTTTAACATTCATTGGACGTACGTTTACAGCTGATGTATTAGTATAAGAATCAACTAATTCGCCATCAACATATAATTTAACTACGTTATTAGCAACTGTAGCAGCCAAGTGATACCAGTTTTTCGAATGGTTATCATCGAGTGCTGATGCTGGATTGAAAGTGCCTAAAGCCACTGGTGAAGACAATGAGCCAACGTATTCGCCATTTGCTCCGCCTTCTTTGCGTACTCTAAATGCAGGATATTTACCATCTTTCAAATAAAGCATCCAGCCACCTTCTTCGTCTGATGCTGAGCCTGAGCTAGCTACAACGATACCAGGTTCTGTGCCGTTACCATTAATTGTATTTAAGTTTACCCAAGCTTCAACTGAGAATTGATTTGGAGTTGAGAAGTTTCTTTCTGAGCGGAAATAGCTTGATGATCCGTTCAATTGAACGAAGAACAATCTACCTAAGATGAAAGTTTGATCTGATTCATCAGCTCTTACTGCTGCTGTGAAAGATTCTCTTGTTGTTTCGTCGAGAGCAGCAGTAGCTACTACTGTATCGATTTGAGTAATACGGATTTTTGCAGTTTCACTGCGGAATGGGAAGTTGTCGTCGCCTTTCCAGATTACTCTCAAAACGCCACCATAACCCATATCGTTTCTACCTGGACCATCTGGTTCGTCTGTCAATGCACCTGTAGCAACATCAGTTGGAATAACATCTGCTTTACCAGTTGTAATCCAATAATCGTCAGTTGCATCAAGTGAATCGATCCAGCCTAATCTGTATTTTGCTAAGTCTGCAGCAGCTGTCAAAGAAGCTCTTTGACGGCTTTCAGCTACTCTGCCAAATTCAGTATAAGATGTACCACCGTTTAATGAGTATTCAAATTTATAAGCAAATCGTGAAGTACCATAGTAACCACCGCTTACAGCAGCCAAACCTGAACGTTCGAAATAAATAGGATAGCCATGATTATCACGCATAGAAGCGTAAGGAGTTTCAGGATATCTATTTACAGTTTGGTTCAATTGATTTGGATTTAAAACAGTAATACCACGAATTGTGAAAGCAGCTGGATTTACAAATTCAACTTTAGCAGTCAAATTAGTTGTTCCGTCAGCAGCCATAACTGTAGTAGTATTAAGAGTATTATATGCATTGAATGCAAATTCTGCTAAATCGGCATCGCTAAGGAACTGACCGCCATCGAGAATGTTGAAACGAAGAAGACCTACGAACGAACCGCGACCTGTGGAAGCTGGAACATAACCTGTAGCGCCATCGTTTACATTTACGTCGAGAATAGCTACATAGCGAGTAGTACCACTAACTAAGCCTGAAATACGATCGCCGCTTAAGTTGCCAAAACCGCGAGCAGCTTTATTATGAAATTCAGAGCTAATAGTAGCATAAGGAAGTGGCTCAGCTTGATTGACGTCAAATTGGATTGAGTCAGTCTTAGACTGAGGTTGATTTGCCAAAGAGAAATCTTCAGCCAAAAGTTTGCTTCCATTATAGGAAACACCGACGTTCATTGCGCCAAGAGCGGCAGCATCGGGATTGAGTGTCTTCACCCAAACTTCTACACCGAGCTGATTACCCATACGGCGAGGCTTTAGGGTCATTTGGTAATCATATTGAGCAAATATATCTGCTGCAGATATCAACAGGATTGCCGCAAGCCAAATTAGACGCCCAACAGAGAAGCCTCTCCTTAGGTTTTCTTTTCTGATGTTACTTGTTATCATAACTTAATCCTTTTATATTTATACAATTTCTTCTATTTGGATTTTTCACTTTTTCAGTTTCCATAATAATTATGGAGTTACACTGAAGATTTCCGAGCTGGATGTAGTCACTTTCAAATAATATTCGTCACCGGATTGAGTATAGTAAGAACCATCTTGTGAGAATATACGAACAGTGTAAGTTCCAGGAGGAAGATCATTAGCAATCATTGCTTCGTTTTCAGTGCCTGAAAGAGTAGAGCGGCGTATTCTTCTGCCATCCATGTTGTATAATTCCAAAGTGTAGTTGCCTGGTAGATCGTATAGACGAGCACGTACGTTTGGTGATACGCTTGTTACAGCAAAGCTGAACCAATCTTCGTCTGATGCAGATTCGATTGTGCCGCGAATTGCTGAGTTTGTACCAACTGGACGAGCCAAACTTCTTGAGTCATTATCGCCGTATTCTGTATCGTCATTTACACCACCAGTTGTTGCTGCACTCTTTGGATTGCCTGCTGCAGAGAAAGTTAAATATTTTTCTGAGCCGTTTGAACCTGTATATGCAAAACCTCTTACGTAGTATGTTGTGCCTGGAGCTAAACCATTAATAGTAACAGCTGCTGCAGGATCTGCACCTTTATAAATTACTACAGCATCGCCAATTGTCGAACCTTGACCATAATTTGCACTTGCAATATATGTAGTTCCATCAACTGGGAATTCTGCATCAGTGATTGCTGAACCTGCTTTGGCTATAATTATATTTGCGCCAATTGCAGATGTAAAGTCTAGAGTCATACTTGTAGTTGAAGGAGTCAATACTAATGTATTTACTTGTGATGTTGGTTGATCTGCCAAGATACCAATTCTTTCGCTAACGCCAGCTAAGAATGTTGTTGGTGATGCTTCAAGACCAGTAATTGTAGAAGGCAAAGCAGCTTTAATTTGTGTGCCAAATTCGCCAGATCCACTTGTAATGCTCACACCACTTACAGTTACATTATTTGAACCAACAGGAATAACACCAGGAACTGTTGTACCTGTTAATGCTGTACCTGTACCTGTTAATGTAGTTAAGTTTACTGTTACTGCGCCATTTGCTGCAGGTACATTTACTGGATTGCCATTAGCATCTTGTAATTGTACTGTTACTGCGAATGGGAAGCCACTGCTTACAGGATTAGGTGTTACATCTAAAACAACTACTTTGTATTTTGCGTTTGAAATTGCATTATCTTTTGCTGTTGTTGTATTAGCAGTAGCTACAAACACACCCCATGTACCTGATAAAGAATCAGCATCGATTGGGAATCTTGAAGCTGTCATAGCTAATTCCGAGTTTGAAGCAAAATTAGCAGTAGCAACTAAAGAATATTCATTTCTGAAATCTCTCCAGTATGTACTATTCCAACGAGCTGCAAATGAAGTATTAGCACCAACTGCTAAACCATTATCTTGAGTTGCACCCCAGCCTAATTCTAAAGCTAAACTATCGTTTGGAGCAGTACCATAAGGAGTTATTGTCCATACTGAGTTGATTGCTCTTTCAGGATCGCCTGCTCTGCCCAATGCTGGATTAGTAAGAACCGAAGACACTTTAACAACTTGTTCGCTTCCTAAAGTTGAGAATGCCAATGCTACAGGTCTGAATGTAGCAGCAGTACCACCACCTACTGGGAATACAGTAGCTGTGCTAGTAACTGTTTTCTTTAAGTTACCAACAATATGAGTAGCTGCAACATAAGCAGGAATTGTTGCATTTGGACCAAATGTCAATGTGTTGTCATTTGTTGTAATTTGGAATAAACCAGATAAAGTACCAGTAACAGTCAAGTCGCTGCCTAAAGTTGTTGCAGCAGCAACTGTCATGTTCTTTATTGTATTATTAGTAAACAAGTTTGCAGGTATTGTTGTTTGTGATGCATGAGTACTAAACACTACAGTACCAGCATCTGCATCAATACTACCAGAAACCAAGTTTAAAACTGTAGTAGCATTAAATGTCAATGTATAAGCACCAATGTCTAAAACATTGATTGAAGAATTCAATGTGAATACGTTTGCTGCAGCAAAAGTCAAGTTGCCAGTCAATGTTTCAGCACGTTCTAATGTAATACAAGGAACAGTACCAAAGCTAGCAGTAGCTAATTGATCACAAGTACCAGTACCTCTTAATCTTAATACTGAAGTACCTGCAGCAGCAGCTGTAATTGTACCTGCAGCAGTATGAGTCATATTTCCATAAAGAGTTAATGTGCGAGTAGCAGGAATTGTAAGTGCAACTGCACCTGTGAATTCCAAATCACCATTGATTGTTAAATTGCCTGCACCTAAAGTATGAGCAACTAAAACATCGATATTATATAATGTAGGTGTGCCATTTACTGTGAATAAAGCATCAATTAAACCTGTAGCTGCATGACCGGTAGAAACAACATAAGTACCTGTTCCACCATTAATTGCGCCGGCAACAGCCGAAGGAATAGTATTAGCACCAACAGTAAGAGTTTTTGAACCCATATTTAAAATACCATCAGTCAATGTGATAGTAGTACCAGCAGCATTTGCAATAGTGACATTTGTCTGCATTTGTACTTCATCGCTACCGCTTGCACCTGTTTTATTGATAGTCAATCTACCAAAAGTAACTGCAGGGCTTGCAGGAGTTGTAGTACCAACACCAATAACTGAATTTGATGTACCTTGGAATGTTACAGTA
>JAUQWR010000706.1 GCA_030835065.1 Candidatus Kapaibacterium sp. | reverse complement strand
AAATTACTTATCTATAAAGCGGCTTATCTAAGAGATATGGGGAAGGAACACAATCGCGAATCTTCTGAAGCCAAATTATTTGCTTCTACTACGGCTTTTGACGTTGCTCGCGAAGCTGTTCAAATTCATGGTGGTTATGGTTATGTTAGAGAATACCAAGTTGAACGTATGCTTAGAGATGCAAAAGTAACAGAAATATATGAAGGAACTTCAGAAATTCAACATATTGTTATTGCACGAGATTTGTTAAAGAATTATCAAATTTAGCCGATAATATCCTCTATAAAAGAGAGGATAGATATGAAATATTTGGTAATGATATTAAGTGTTTTAGTTTTATTTAGTTGCTCGAATGTTAGATCTATTAATTCGAGTAAGAAATCTAAATCGGCTAATACAAAAACAGCGGCAAAGATCAAATCAGACAACACAAAAAAAGCTGACAGCACTTATCAAAAGTTGCCAAAGGCTAAAATTACTAAAATTGATAATTCAAATCGTAAAGATAGATTTAGAGATACAACTTATATTATTTTAAATGAAAATAATGAAGTTAGTTCAAATTCTAAATTTAAAGACGATTTTAATTCTGCTGTAAAATTATATGATAATGAGAAGTTTGACGAAGCTTGCGAGATGTTTAATAATCTATTGGAAGCAATGCCTGATGATGATCCGCTTTTTTCAGAATTAAGATATTACATTGCCGAATGTAATATTTCAAAAAATGATTTTGAACCCGCTAAAGAAATATTATCTGAATTAGTTAATTTGACTTCCATTAAAGATGAACTATTGGAAAGAGTTTTAGTTAGATTAGGTCAAGTATTTTGTGTTCAAGGTGATTCTAAAAATGCAAAAAGACTTTTTGACAAATTACGTAAAGATTTTCCAAAATCAATTTATTTGCAATTAGCAGATTGCAAAGCCATACCTCAAAATAAATCTAAGTGAAATTAAAAAAAATATTAGCCTGACTGAAATATTAATGATAATCACTCGTTTTATTTCATGATTTTTTAATCTATATTAATCATGAAAGATGAGGAGAATACAATGAAATTTGAATTGCCTGAACTGCCATATGATATAAATGCATTGGCACCGCACATTTCTGCTGAAACACTTGAATATCACTGGGGAAAACACCATGCTGCCTATGTCAATAATTTAAACAATTTAATTAAAGACACTGGTTTTGAGCACATGGATCTTGAAGAAATTATTCGTGAATCTCAAGGCGGAGTTTTTAATAATTCTGCTCAAGTTTATAACCATACATTTTTCTGGCATTGCTTGTCTCCAAATGGTGGTGGAGAGCCAAAAGGTTTGGTTTTGGATCATATTAATAAATATTTTGATGATTTCGAAAAATTCAAAACTCAGTTTTCTAATTCTGCTGCTACTCTTTTTGGTTCCGGTTGGGCTTGGTTGGTAAAAAAAGCCGATGGTACACTTGAAATTGTACAAAAAAGTAATGCCGGTACTCCACTTACTGATGGCACAAAACCAATCTTGACTTTAGATGTTTGGGAACATGCTTATTATATTGATTATCGTAATGCAAGACCCAAATTTATTGAGCATTTTTGGGATTTAGTAAATTGGGATTTTGTAGCGAAAAACTTAGAATAATCGATTAGCTGCCTTTTGGCAGCTTTTTTTTTAGAATTTTTTTATATTCTTAAAATTGTCTGCCGAAGGCAGACGGGGTGGACTCTTAAAATACACTAAACTGAAGAATATCCACCCCGCCTGACAATGTCAGGCGACCCTCAAGAGGGTAATAAAGACGTTTTTATATTGAATTTGGAAATTGAAACCACAAAAAAGTTGTTTGGAAAACAGTGAAGAATATGAGCAGAAGCCAATTCCCCTCATTGAGGGGTGTCTGCCGAAGGCAGACGGGGTGGACTCTTAAAATATCTAAATTCTAAAAACATCCACCCCGCCCGACTGCGTCGGACGACACTCGAGTGTAACAAAGACGATTTCAAATAGTAAAAAAAATGTAACTAAATAAGACAAAAAATTGTCTTATATTTAATTGAGAAATTAAATTATAGTATATTTTAAACATTTTAAGGATTTCATTGTGAATCATTTTTTCTTTATTTTAATGTTATTTTGCTCAGCAATCTGTGCATATGCACAGCCAGATACAGCGTGGGTAGCAAATCGATGCAGTTCGATTGAGTGGCTTGCAGTATCTCCAGATGAAAGATTTGTAGTTGCTGTAGGCGAAGATGGCTGGGAAAACGATCCTGATCATCCTGATGGGCAATTTGAATATGGAACGCCGGCAAAAATATTTAATGCAGAAACCGGAGAATGGATTATATCAATTTTTGATTCTACTGCTGGAGCGTTTAATGAAGTCAGGGGTGTAAATTTTTCTCCTGATTCTACAAGGATGTTTGTACATTTTTGGAAATCAAAAACTTTGGTTATTGACTTAAATAACAATTTTGCAGTAATAGATACTATTCCGATTAGAGGTGCAATGGTATTTACTCCAGACGGAAGCAAAATAATGGTTAATAATACTACATTGATTGATGGCAATACTTATGAAATAATTTCAAAATACGATTATGAAATTGAAATTGAAGCAGAACCCAAACCATATATAGAAACACAAAATGAAACTGTTGGTATATTCCGAAAGAACGGTACTGAATATGTATTTAGTTATTACTTTAGAACAGGGAAACCAATTATAATAGAAGGAACTGGAAGAGTAATAATGAATATAGTAGATAGCACTGTAACAGTAGAAAAAGATAAAGCATTTACCCAATGGTACTACCGCACAGGATGCAAATACTATACAATGTATGATACACCAACAAGTAATAAAGGAAATTATAGTATATACATTAGAGATATAGTTACAGATTCAATTATTAATAAAAATTGGTCTCTTTATTCAAATATGCCTTTGCAAATGAGTGCTGACAGCAAATATTTAGTTTTATATTCAGGATTTAGAGATATATCGAATGGTGAAATGGTATGTAATTATCATGAATATATAACAAATACAAACGTATATGGAAATAGATACCACTATGTAGTAATGCCATATCCGGATAAAAAAATAATGGCAATAAAGCCATGTATAGATTTTTTAGGCATCCCACCAATTATTCAAGGACATGAAACCACATATCCAATGCCATCAAAAGATAGATTAAGTTTGGATATTGATCTCGAACAAGATATTTATACAGCTGAAATACATGATATAAGTGGCAAGAAGATAGAAGAAATAAACATGGGGCAAAAATCAGGTTTAGAAAAGATAGAGATAAATACAATAAAATTAATTCCAGGGACATATTTTTTGCTTTTGAAGAATAGTAAACAAACGAAAACTTATAAATTTATAAAGGAATAGATAATCAAAAATAATCCGAAAAACACCACAGAGATCCATATAAAACCGTGAATAATAGCAGCAGCAGCCAATTCCCCTCATTGAGGGGTGGCTGCCGAAGGCAGACGGGGTGGACTCTTAAATACCCAAAACAGAAGACTATTCACACCGTCCGACTATGTCAGGCGACCCTCAAGAGGGTAATAAGACGGTTCCAATTTATAATCATGGGTGTCTGCCGAAGGCAGACGGGGTGGAGTTTTAAAATACCCAGAAAGTGAAATCCATCCACCCCGCCTGACTATGTCAGGCGACCCTCAAGAGGGTAATAAAGACGTTTTCATTCAACTATTAGGGGTGTCTGCCGAAGGCAGACGGGGTGGACTCTGAAAATATCAGAAAGTGAAAACCATCCACCCCGCCCGACTATGAATATAAAGTAATTGAAATTTGAGATGTATTTGTTTTAAACTTATTGAATATTTGAAAAAGTATATTATATTTATTATTATTGTATAATGCTTCAGTTAAAATAGAAAAAATATTATAGAAAAAAAATTGTTTAATTGGGTATTGTGGAATTATAATGTTTAGTTGAAATAAAATTTTAAAAAAAGCTTAGAAATTTAAAAGAAATAAAATGAGTAAGAAAAGAACAAATCAAGCGGAATTTGTAAAATGGTTTGGACCATTATTAGATGCATTAAGACAATTAGGTGGTTCAGCAAAGCCTCGAGAAGCTGCTGATAAAATTGCAGAGAATTTAAAGTTAAATGATGAAAAATTAAATGAAGTATTAAATTCTGGACAATCTAGATATTATAATCAAGTAGCATGGGCAAGACAATATTTAGCTTGGGAAGGGTTGCTTGATACATCTCAACACGGAATTTGGACTTTGTCAAACAAAGGGCAAAATGTTTCATTGACAGAAGCTCAAGGTAGAGAAATATTTTTAAAATGGGTTGAAATACATAGAAAAACAAAAGATAATAAAACTGAAACAGAAATAATTGATGAAATCGAGCATGAAGAACCCAACGAAGTACAAACAAGCAATTCTATAGATTTATTACAAATTTTACAAAGTTTAACTCCCGAAGGTTTCGAAAAAATTTGTCAGAGATTACTTCGTGAATCTGGCTTTGAAAAAGTAACTGTAACTGGACAATCCCATGATGGAGGAATAGATGGTTTCGGTATTCTTGAAATG